>DMPB01000184.1:10187-14879 GCA_003456175.1 Chitinophagaceae bacterium
TGCAAATGCTCCGTACCAAACTCTACGAAGAGCAAGTACGCAAGCAAGAAGATGAAATTAGTCGCCAAAGAAAAACCCTTGTTAGCACCGGCGACCGCAGTGCTAAAATTCGTACCTATAACTGGCCACAAGGCCGTGTAACCGATCATAGAATTGGCTTAACAAGCTACAACTTAGATGCTGTTATTAATGGTGAAATTGATGAGTTCATTGAGGCGTTACAAGTAGCTGAAAATGCCGAAAAAATGATGAAGCGTGACTAACCACTTACGTAAATGAAGCTATAAAAGAAGGGCTCGCCGTTGGCGAGCCCTTTCCTTGTGATCTTTCAAAGCTGACAAAAAGTTTATTGCACTTGTACGCTAGTTGTTTGTACTGTACCATCGGCCGATTGTAATTGTAGCCAGTAAGCACCTGCTTTCACGTGTGCTTGCAAGCGAATGGCTGCTTGTGCGTAAGGCGCTAATGTACCTTGTTGTATGGCAATACCTTGTGCGTTCACCAAGCGGTATTGTACTTTACTATCACTTGTTGGTAGTTGTACAATCAGGGTACCATTAACCGGTACGGGATTAGGATATACTGTTACAGTAGCTGTTACATCTTTAATGGTACGTACCGGACTATACTGATACTTGCCATCGGCATCCACCATTTTTAAGCGGTAGTACCATGTGCGGGCTGCATTTACCGTAAGGTTATCTTCATAACGATACGTATTAGTGCTCTGCTGGCCACCTTGTGCTTTCACTTGTGCAATCGACTCAAAATAACTGCCATTAGTACTGCGTTCAATTACAAAATGACTGAAGTTGATTTCTTGCTGCGACAACCACAATAGTTGAGCCGTATTGCCTTTTTTGGCAACAGAAAAATGCTGCAAGGTTAATGGTAATATCCCAGTATTTACTGCAACAATGGCACTTGGTGCACTTTCGTTATGCATACGATCGAGTGCTGTAATAATATAATAATAAGGCTCATCGGCAATAATGTTATCTACAAAACGGAGTGTATCCATAGGTGTAATACCAATGAAATGCGCCACATTGTTAATACTAACACCATTATCGGTAGCTCTGTAGATGGCAAACTGGCGGGCCCTTGCTAACTCACTGCCACTGGTAGCTGCCTGCCAAGTAAGTGTTACTTGCGTAGGATTGGTAACTGTTGCTGTTACTTGGGTTGGAGCTGGAGGTGGCGTATTATCGATCCAACTCATAACAGGCCAAAGAGCAGGTGTGTTGTACAAGTTTTGTCGTAAGCTATCTCTAAAACCAAGGCGGTTGTTCCTTAAGCTGGTTGTGTTGTACACGATTTGCCCATGTATGTTATTGAAGGTTCTGTTGAGGCGTACCTGTTTAGGAATTTGTCCGTTATCAGTATTAAAAGAGCCTTGAGCAGGGTCGCCAACTTTATAACCAGCTTGCCCGATGTACATGTGTCGACTAAAAGCGTTGTTGTTCCACCAAGGAATAAGATTGTTGTAATCGCTACCGGTTTGTCCCATAAACCAGTACACCTGTGGTGCTAAATAATCAATCCAACCATTTTGTTGCCATAACCTAGAATTGGCAAATAAATCTCTAAAGTGTTGGGTAGCACCAGAACTAGTGTTACTTCCCAAAGGGTTGTTCGCTTGGCTCATCCAGATACCGGTTGGCGAAATACCAAATTTCACCCAAGGCTTCACAGCTCTAATACTATCGCCAAGGCGTTTGATAAGCGTATCTACATTAGATCGGCGCCAATCGTTTTTGTTAGCGATACCTCTTCCATATTGTGCGAAAGTGGCATCGTCGTTATACGTGGTTAAAGCGGGGTTGGTATAGAAATAATCGTCGAAGTGAATACCATCTACATCGTAATTTCTTACCACATGCATTACTACGCCAATCACATAATTCCACACCTCTGGCAAGCCTGGGTTCAATATTTTCTGCACGGCTCCACTAGAGTTTGTGGTACAATCTAATATCCAGCCGGGTTGTGTGTTCACAATATGCGTGGGAGCCAATGCGGCCAACGAACTTGTTGTGGCAGTTGCTAACGCTCTATAAGGGTTAAACCATGCGTGAAATTCTAAGCCTCGCTTATGGCTTTCGTCAATCATAAACTGTAATGGATCGTAGAAAGGACTAGGTGCTACGCCTTGCGTACCAGTTAAGTCGGCACTCCAAGGATCGAACGGACTAGGATACATTGCATCGCATTGGCTGCGTACTTGCACAAAAATGGCGTTCATACCATTGGTGCGGTACTCATTCACACGTTGAATAAATTCTGCTTGTTCTTGTGCAGGCGTAAGATTACGACTGCTTGGCCAATCGATATTGGCATAGGTAGCTAACCATCCGGCTCTAAATTCTCTCTTAGGATTAGGCTGTGCATAGGTAGCAACGGCGGTGTAACAAATGCCAACAGCCAACATTACAAGACGTGTTAATTTCATATAGCTGCTAAATTGTGCGTATTTGTGCGTAAAGTAACGCAATAAATGGATGCAAATGCTGCTTTGTGAGGTTTTAGTGGCCTACAAACAGCTATAGAACAAAAATTTTGTGGGATTGTTTTTAATTCTACATTTGTAGAACACATTCTAATGATATAGAAATGGAACTCACAAAAGCAGAAGCACAAATCATGGACATTGTTTGGCAAAACGAGCCACTGTACTTTAAAAGCATTTTAGAACACTTGCCCGAACCCAAACCAGCAAGTTCAACTGTGGCAACCCTACTGAAACGCATTCAGGAAAAACAGTTCATTGCATTTCGGCTACATGGCAACTCACGGCAATACTATAGCCTAGTGCCTAAGACAGCTTACTTTAAAAACCAACTGGGTAACTTGGTTCGCAATTTTTTTGATAATTCGCCAGTTGCGTTTGCTTCATTTTTTACAGAACAGTCCACTTTGAGTAAAAAAGAACTAGAAGCACTCAAAGCCATTATTGATGCTCAAATCAAAGCTAAAGATCAATGATATCATACGCCATTTTATCTACGATAGCATCCGGTATGTTCTTAGCAGCCTACACCCTATTCGCAAGTAGGTTACCATTTCACCGTTTAAAACGATGGGTATTAATAAGCTTTTTAATAATACCCTTGGTATTACCATTTGTTCAAGCTCCCACTTTTACACTCACCACTTTACCCATCGCAACAGAGGTATTAGAGGTTACAGCTAACCTTACGGTAAATGAGGTATCCAATACGTACACACCAACAAAAGAAACACCCAACAAAGCACCATTAATTGCTATTAAGCCTACCGCAACAAACCAACATGCGAAGCCTGCATTACCAACTACAATACTAATAGTTGATTGGAGAACTGCATTAGTGATACTATACACATTAGTAGCGCTATGTGTGTTACTTTATCGCAGTTTTCAGTTATGGCATAACTATCGTTATATTCAACAATTACCGCAGCACAACTATCAAGGCTATCACCTGCGTGTTGCCCCTAACAGTAATACCTGCTACGCTTATTATCGCAATATTGTTATTGGCGACAAACTTGTACCGCAATTACCAATGCTCACGCCAATACTCCGCCATGAAGCCACACATGTTACACAAAAACACAGCTTCGATTTATGGTTATGGGCTTTCGTACAAAGCTTGCAGTGGTTCAATCCATTTTTATTCGCATACAAACGTCAGATACAACTTAACCACGAGAACCTAGCCGATGCTGCTGCTTTAACAGCAACCAACAACCGTGTCGCGTACTTACAGTTGTTGCTACAATTTAGTCAGCAGCAGCAAAATTGGGTTGGCTTACGCAGTGGCTTTGCTTTTGCTACACTTCAAAAACGCTTTCTTATGATACATCAACCCTCGCTATCAGGCTTTAATAAAGCCTTTCGCTTAAGTATGCTTGCTGTTGGTATGGTATTGGTAACAGGATTTACCGTAAGGAAAACTACCAACTACTATACACCGCAAGAGCCCATTGTAGTTGTGAAACCACCAACACGCGGCGATAGTACTGCCGCTTCAAAAAAACAGCAGTTGGCACCTTTATTAGATACTACACCACTGTTGCGCCAGCATTTTGAGCTTATAGCGCAAGCCAAAAAAATAGTGCTTTATAAAGGCGACACCTTACACTTACTCGCTGCTAGTTATGCATTACGCAAGGCAATTACAGATAACTACAACGAAATGACCAAGCAAGAAAAGCGCTATGCATTTTATGGCTTTTGGCTAATGCTGCAACAACCACCACGCCCTGAGTCGCCTACAACAGTTCAATTAGAGAAATTTAAAAATCCAAATGCGTATGGTATTTGGATTGATGGAAAACGTGTACCTAATACAGCTTTGAATAACTATCGTGCAACCGATTTTGCACATTATTCTGCAAGCAAATTGTACGGCGCAGCCAAAAAAGGAAGAGCTTACAGTGTGCAGGTAAACTTAGAAACACCAGCATACTTCAAAGAAATTTGGCGAGACAAAAAAGAACCCCGAGTAGTAATAGTTTGGGGTGCGGCTACCCCTTACAACACTACACAGCGCAAAAAACCACCTATCCCTCAAAAAATAGTATCGCATATACTCGATAGTGTAATGCACACCCTTCGTTAGTTATGCATTGTATTTAACCAAAGGGGGGGGCCGCGGGCCCCCCCCTTTTGTGAATCCCCCCCCCCGGGGGCCCCCCCCCCCTGGGGGG
>DMPB01000184.1:15065-22011 GCA_003456175.1 Chitinophagaceae bacterium
TCGCGGCCGCCCCTTTGGTTAAATCAGCTACTATCATTTGATAATTCCTACCAACGTACTATTTTATCTTTCGGGTACCTTACGGTAAATGTATACTGCAATTTTTTTACTTCACCAGGAGCAAGATTAAGCTGCCATGTTAAAAAGCCTTTATCGTCGGTGATGGTAGCGCCACCAGCATCTTTTAACTCAATTTGAATATCGGTGTTTGTAGTCAACGGAATTTGATCTTGCAACTGTAAGGCAATACCTTCTTGCTTATTATTTTTCACTACTATTTCGTAGGTAAAAGTTTGCAACTTACTGCTGCCTAAAAACTTTACACTGCTCACATCTTTCAATACGTTGCGCTGTACGTTTACTTGCTTGTCTATACCCAGTGTTAAAGCAAGGGTATCGCTAGTGGCGGCAGTATTAAGCATAGTAGTACCAACATACGTACCTTGCACTTGAATAGTAGCGCTGCCCGGTAACAAATTATACTTACTCCAATCGGCTATTTCAGCTACCAAGTACACTTGAGGGTTGATACTTGGCACTGTTACATGCTTATACATTACCGGAATTTCTTTGGATTGTAGTGTTACTGTTTGTGCATTAAAACCCTGCACTACATCGTAAGGTAGTTCTACCTCGAACTGTTGATTTAGCAATTGTTGATCTTGAGAGATATAGTCGGTTGCATTTTTAGTAGTAACCATTACTACACCTTGTGCTCCCCTACTTCCATAAATACTAGTTGCAGCTGCATCCTTCAAAACATCGATGCTTTCAATTTGAACAGATGGAATTTTTTGAAAGATAGCTGCCTCTACCGGAACGCCATCTACAATATACAATGGTGTGCTACCGGCACTAATAGAACTAATGCCTCTAAGTGTAACTTGCTTACTAGCTCCTGGCACTCCGGTTACGTTCACGCCTGCAACCCTACCTTGTAGCATGCTTTCCAAATTTTGAGCATCGGTTTGCTCTAAGGCATCAGCCGAATACTCATTAGTGTTATAGTTGATTGTTTCTTTATTCTTTGTTCTACCAGTGTATGGATTCACATACCTTACAAATCGGGGTGTTAATACTGGTGCCTCTTGCTGATTCAATGGCATACCGCTGTTGAGCGACAGTTTTACCTGCTTCCAATCAATGCCTGTATTTTGTACAATGGCTGCTTTCTGAATAATTTGAATGCCACTTTGTACATTCTTTACTTTGATTTCATACGATGGCTTCCACGATGCGGCACTAGCAATATAGCTTATCTGAAAAGTGTATTTACCGGCAATTGTACTTTGTAATTGCAGGGTAATACTGCCTGTAGGTTGCTCTTTACGCTGGCTTTGCTCATTAGCCTGCTGCTGTAAGCGCTGTTGAATTACTTGCAAGGCCTCAATGTTAGTATGAAGCACCTGTACTTCTTTTTGTAGTGTATTTAGTTTAGCTCTGTAATAGTCGAAAAACTTCGCAAACTCAGCCACTTGTAAGCCGGCTTGCCCCTTGGTTTCCATATTCGCCTTTAAAAGCTGCTGCATTTGATCGGCCTCACTTTTTTGTAGCTGCAACTGTGCTATCTGTGCTTGTACTTGCCTGATAGAATCTTGCAGTAGCTTATTGTTGTTGGTAGCAGGTTGTAAGTAGTTGTGCTGATACTTCACTCCAACAACACTTACCTGCGTGGGAGCTACTATTTGAATACTTTTTACATCGGCTACACGAGCTAACTGATATACCTGAACCTCGCTTGCACCCTGTTTTACCGCAAGGGTAACACTATGATGCAGTTCGGCACCGCTCGAAAAAACAACTACTTTATCGAGCTGTGCAGCGGTTTGTGCATAGTTATTGCCTGCAATAACCAATAAACCAAGCATAAGAAAAATGTACTTACGTAAATGTTGCATAGGTAGTTTTTAGCATTGAAAGATGTTTTTAAGCTTAGCATTACATAACCGCTACAGAACTTTTTTCAACCGATGATTTCAGGATTTTATTACTATGTATACTTACATTCACGAACTATAAACGATTGATGCATGTATTTATTAGGAATTGATATTGGCACCTCCTCTGTAAAAGTATCTGTAATTGATGCTGAAACTAAAGTTAAAGTTGCAGCAGCACAATTTCCGGAAGGTGAGGCACCCATTCAATCGCCTAAGCCAGGCTGGTATGAGCAACATCCTGAAGATTGGTGGAGTTATACGCAAAAAGCTATTATCAAGGCGAATGCAACTGGTAAATACAACCCGAAAGATATCAAAGGCATTGGCATAAGCTATCAAATGCATGGATTAGTGCTTTTAAACAGGCATTATCATGTACTACGGCCTAGTATTATTTGGTGCGATAGCCGTGCTGTAGCTATTGGCGAGAGTGCTTTTGAAGCGCTTGGTAAAGATTATTGTAGAACCCATTTACTGAATAGTCCGGGTAACTTCACTGCTAGTAAGTTAGCCTGGGTGCAACAAAACGAGCCGCATATCTATCGGCAAATTCATGCTATGATGTTGCCTGGCGATTATGTTTCTTTTTGCCTTACCGGACAAGCCACTACTAGTATTAGTGCCTTAAGCGAAGGCATTTTCTGGGATTTTAAAAACAATACTCTGTGTGGCCAACTGTTTGAACATTACAAACTAGATACGCATTACATACCCGCTATACACCCAGTATTTGGCACACATGGCAGCGTGAGTCCGGCGGTAGCCGATGAGCTTGGTTTAAAAGCTGGAACACCAGTAACCTATAAATGTGGCGACCAACCCAACAATGCATTTAGCCTAAACGTACAACAACCAGGCGAAATAGCTGCCACTGCCGGCACTAGCGGCGTTTTGTATGGTGTAACACAACACTTATCGTACGATGCAGAAAGTAGAGTGAATAGCTTTGCACACGTGAATCATACCGCCGAAGATCCGCGTATTGGAATTTTATTATGTATTAATGGCACTGGCAATGCATACAATTGGGCTCGTCGCATTTTAGGGCCGCAGTATAGTTACAACGATATGAATTTTTTATCGCAGTCGATACCTGCGGGAGCACACGGGCTCATGTTTTTACCTTTTGGTAATGGTGCCGAACGTATGCTTAACAATACAATGCCAGGTGCACAACTTTTTGGCATCGATTTAAATGTACATACGCCAGCCCATTATTTCAGAGCGGTGCAAGAAGGGATTGCCTACAGTTTTAGGTATGGGCTCGATATTATGCGGGAAAACGGAATAGCTCCTACCAAAATGAAAGCCGGTCGCACCAATATGTTTTTAAGCGATACTTTTTGTCAGGCGCTAACCCATGTTACCAATCTTGAACTTGAACTCTACGATACTGAAGGTAGCGTTGGTGCCGCTATTGCCGCAGGCATTGGCTTAGGTGCATTTAATGCCCAAGATGCTTTTGTGGGTAAGCAGCCTGTGCAAGCGATTAAACCCGGTAAGCTAACGCAGTACGAAGATTTTTATCAGCAATGGAAGCAGCGTCTGCTTTCCTATTTACCGTAAGGTGGTACTATCGAAAAAGTGGTTTTTGCTTGATGCGCTGATGTGTTCTAAAAAGATCAAGTATTTGTGCTTGCTGTGCTAGCGCCATCGCCATAATTTGTTGCTTGTTTTTTTCATACGAGGGGCCTGCTGCGAGCAAACCACTCAATACCGCTCGGTTGCTATGAAACTTTCTGGCTTCAAAGTATTCGCTAGCCACAATGGCTTGTTGCCGATGGTAAAACGACACGGTAGTTCCAAAATAAATGGCATAGCTCGCCGTTTTTGATACAGAGCCATCGTTATTGCGTTCGCGTTGTACTTGCTCTTGATCGAAGCCGCCATGATATGATTGTATTACTAATGCATAGTTGGCTTTGTGCTTTTGCAAATAGGCTTGCACTTGTTCTGCACTAAGCACATTACCACGATGGTTGATACTTACAACTGCAGTGTTAGGCTCTGCTACACCCGAATCTAAAACAGGCCTTACTTGTAACACTTGCGTGCATTGCTGCAACAAACTATCTATATACACCTGCTTAATATCTTGCAAAACAGCATCACGTTTTTTGTTACCCATTAAGCCATTCGCTTGAATGGTAGCATTATCAATAATCACTAGCGTAGCACCACTATCTATGTGGAAGCGAGGCGGTACAGTTTCGTATTGCACCGCAGGTGGCTTACAAGCGTAGTAGGTAGCTAATATGATTAAAAAAGTGATGCTTAGGGCTCGCATGGCGATATACATTTACCGCAAGGTGTGTATTACCTTACGGTAAATGTTGTTAAAATGTGATTAGCGTAGCTTTTCATACATCAGTAGTTGTATGGGGGCGTTGTTTTTAGCCAATAACACCGCCTGCTTACCGCCTACTTGTAGTGGCTGCATGTTACGAACTTGATAAGTAATAGGCAGTGTTGTTGAATTCGGCTGCCATAATAACGATGCGGTAAATGTGGGTTGTGTTTGTAACAGTAAGCCATAATCGGCATCGTAACGGCCCATTTGTATGTTGTTATCGTAAAAATTACCTGCTAATAATACATGCGTTGGATCGAGTGCTAACATTGCTCTTAGCGGCGATAACTGCATGGTATAAGGTAGTTGTGTGGTTGGCACTTGCGTAAATACACCTTTGCCATTGCCCAAGAAAATGCTATTGGCAAGATCGGTAACGGTATGTTGTTGCGCTGCTTTTAATGAATTGGCACCAAGTAAAGTTGATAAATCGGCTTTGGCAAACGCCTCGGCATATAAGAATTTTTTCTTGAGTATAGGTAATTGCTTTTGCAACTCGTCTTTGTTCGCAAATGGAATTTCTTTACCATTAAGATAGTAAGTAAGTATTTGCTCCGTAACACCGTTACCATCAAAATCGTTGATATATAAACGAATGGGTTGTTGCTCAGTAGCTTTTAGTCGACTGTTAAGGCCTAAGTTACCTGCAACAATATCGGTAATGCCATCGGCATTCACATCGGCTACAAGTAGTTTGTGCCACAAGCCCTTGTTACCAATGGTAGCTTGCGTGTAAGCTTGGCCACTACTAGTAACACTATAAATATGCCCCCACTCAGTTGCAATTAAAAGATCGGGTTTAGCATCGCCATTAATATCGGTTGCTACAGCATCTGTAACCAAGCCTATACGTGATATGATTTTTTGCAATGCGTTAGTTGCCTTCTTAAAGTTTCCGTTACCATCATTTACCGTAAGGTAGCTTTCGGGAATTGTGCCATAAGCGTTAGGCTGGGCTCTGGCTCCAATAAATACATCGAGCCAGCCATCGCTATTAAAATCGGCTGCTACAATACAACTTGCTGTTGCATAGATACCATCGAAGGCATGTAGCTGCTTGCTAAAATTACCTTTGCCATCGTTCAGGTATAAGCGAGGTTGGTTGTGCTCATCGTTGCCATAAAATTCATTACCACCACTTGCTATAAGCAAATCGGGTGAGCCATCGTTATTAACATCGGCAAAAGTGGCTGCTACATCTTCAAAGCTGCTATCGGCTAACAGAGCTGTTGAGGTACGATTTGAAAAAGTACCATTTGATTGCTGCATGAACAATGCCGCTGGCTGATCGCGTGCACCACCAACAAATACATCGTGTAGACCATCTGCATTCACATCGGCTACTGCCAGTGCTGGTCCTTCTTTGCTCACCATCCAAGGAATAAGCTGTTCTCGATCGAATTCTACAAAGCTATTTTCTTGATGGGTGTATTGCAGTTGGGCAGCTTTTGTTATATCGCTCCAAACATAATGATGCTGTATTGGTTGTGGTTGTAACTGCTTGAAATTAAACTTTGGCAGATTGGGTTGATACGTTAGTGTATTATACAGCTTAGTGGTATCGATGGTAAGATATTGGTACGTATTATCGGGCCAAATAAGTATAGCAGAATCAATAGTAGTTGTTGGAACAGCTAACTGTAAGGGCACCTCCATACTGCTTTGAAACCCTCGTACTGGCTGCTTTTCATAGCTCAACACTTGCTTATTGGTGTACAATAATACTCTGGCACCAATAGCGTTTTTGTTGGTGGTATTGCCTTTTAACGTGATTGTAAAGCTGGGTGCTTGTTTAGTATCGTTACAAGTGTTGCGATAACAGCTTGCTTTATCATTAATATTATTAACGATGATGTCTATATCGCCATCGTTATCAAAATCGGCATACGCGGCCCCATTACTGAATGTTGGTATGTTATCTGCAACGCTTATTGCTGCATCGGTAAATTGTACATTGCCTTGATTGAGGTATACTTTGTTCGGCAGCTTAATTTCGGGATAGTTATTGATAACTGCCATATCTTTCTCACCAATGGTATTGGTACGAATTTTAGCTTGTACTTCTTCGTTGCTTATATAGTTCACATAGTCGATGTCGTTCAACCGTTTAGGAATACCATTGGTAATAAATATATCTTTTAAGCCATCGTTATTTAGATCTACTAACAGTGGGGCCCAACTCCAATCAGTTGCATAAATACCAGCATACAAGCCTACTTCACTGAACTTACCATTACCTCTGTTTAACTGCAAGTTATTACGTGCATACTGATGGTTATAGCCATGTTTCAATTTCACTTGAAATATATCGTAAGCATCTTCGCCAAGAGATCGTTTTAAAATATAGGGATCGTCGGGGAGCATATCCATACTAATGATTTCAGGCTGTGCATCATTATTGAGATCGGCCATATCGACACCCATACTGAATTGACTAGTATGTTGTATTTGTTCGTTTAAAACTTCTTTAAAGGTTCCATTTTTTTGATTGATGTAGAGATAATCGTTTTCATGAAAATCGTTACCTACGTATATATCAGGATATCCATCGTTATTAACATCATTAATAGCAATACCTAAACCGTAACCAATAGCAGTGCTATTGATACCAGCCGCTTGTGTAATATCAGTATACCTGCCGGCATCGTTCCGATAA
>DMPB01000184.1:22241-30315 GCA_003456175.1 Chitinophagaceae bacterium
GCCGGCATCGTTCCGATAAAGCTTGTCGCCACTTGTTGGATGTATTGCGTTTTCAAAACTACTGCGTTGAGCAAACGTGCCATTATGATGCACTGCATGATTGAGCAAATACATATCGATATCGCCATCTACATCCATATCAAAAAAAGCAGCTTGTGTACTGAATCCTTTGAAATTGAGACCATATGCTTCAGCTTCATTTACGTAAGTAGGAATACCATTTTTAATACCCTTACAAATCAATAATTCGTTAGTACCTGTTAACCCTTCATAACCACTCACCTTACAAACATAGATATCGAGTAGGCCATCGTTATTAATATCTACCACACTAACGCCTGTACTCCAACCGCTTTTAACCGGAATATTAGCAGCAGCGGTTACATCTTCAAAGGTGAAATTGCCTTTATTGAGGTATAAACTATTTTGTGACTGATTACTTGCGAAAAAAACATCTTGTAAGCCATCGTTATTAAAGTCGCCAACACCAACACCTGCACCATTATAGAAGTACATGTATTTAAACATGTTAAAAGCATTGGTTGCAGTAAGGTTATTAGCGAAATGAATACCTGTTTGTTCGGCTGTTAGTACTTGTAGCAAAGGCTGTTGCGTAGGCTTGCCACAAGCTACAACAACAAGCATTAGTACCCATGAAAAAATAGATTTACAACGCATGTTTTACTTCTGAAGTTGATATAATACCGGACGCTCATTGTTCTGCAACCACAGCACACTTTGCCTACCTGTTACTTGTAAGGTTTGAATATCTTTTACACAACCTCGCAGCAAAATACCACTTGTACTATTGCTGATGTACTGCCATGAACGATTACCACTGTTCAACAAGGTATGCGTATAGCTTGCATCGAGCCGAGCAAATTGCGGAAGAAAATGAAATAGATTACCACCCAACAAAACATCGGGCTTGTTATCGTTATTAATGTCAGTAACTGCTATAGCATTTACACTACTCCACTGCACTTGCATGGGTAGTTTTTGAATGGTGAAACTACCATTACCATTATTATACGCTATTATCGAACTGGTATAATTACACGTTCGTACCAATGCTTGTTGTAAAGAAGCATTACTGAATAATGCTTGTACCGATTTAGTAGCATAAGCCTCGTGTCGAAGATTTTGTTTTTTCAACGAGGGTATGTTATCCGTTAATTCACGTTTTAAAAAAACAGGTACATCTTTATCGTCAATAGTTCTACTCCATACTTTATCTAACATACCATTTCCATCAAAATCGTTGATGAATAGTTTCACGGGATGTGCACTATCTGGCTTTAAATAAAAATTTTCGCCATAGTTGCCTATGACCAAATCTTGTAAACCATCATTATTAAGATCTGCCACTGCAACTGCCTGCCACATTCCATTATACGCATCTAAGTTGGTATGCTTACGCATGAGTGTTGTTCCATTCCATGCAAAAAATTGTGGCGTACTAAACTCACCTACTACCACTAAAGTTGGTTGTGCATTTTTATCGATTAACATCCAAGAAGCATCAGTAACCATGCCTAAGTTTTTAAATGCATCTACCGCTTGCACTGAAAACACACCTTTACCATTATTAAGCCATAACTGATTGGTAGATGCTACACCATAGTTCTGTGGCATGCATAAACTTCCAATAAACACATCGGTATCGCCATCGTTATCAACATCAAAAGGTGCAATCACACTTGTATTACCTAATACAGCAGGTAATTCGTTGGCACTTGCAAAGTTGCCTTTACCATCGTTCAGGTACAATCGTGTACGCATTTCAATGCTACCTTGCGGTAAATGATTGCCGCCACTACCCACCATAATATCGATATCGCTATCATTATCAGCATCAAAGGCAGCAACCTCGGTATCTTCAAACTCTAAGTATTGATTGAAGAGTGCTTGCGTACTGCGTTGCCATTTACCGTAAGGTAATTGCAAGTATAGTTGTGCGGCACTGCCTGCTGCACCTGCTATAAAAACATCTTGCAATCCATCTTTATTAAAGTCGGCAACAGCACTTTTGGGACCTTGCCTACTTTGCATCATCGGAATATTACGCTCGGTATAAAAATCGATATAGTCGTCTTCTTTATGCGGCAAAAAGCTACTGCTATCTGCTAAAGCAAAATATGCATTTACAGTTGTTGTTGTTGGCTTGGGATACCACTTAGCCTCATTGCCTTGTTGCTGTACTACCAACAATGTATCTACCTTAGGCTGTAGTAGCGTAGTAAAAGTGTTATTAGGAAATATTATTTGTATTGAATCAATTTTTGTATTTGTAATACCAAATAATTGCTTGTAATCAACAGAACTTTGAAAGCCTCTGCTCGGAATAATTTCTCTACTCTGAATGCTGTTACCTTGATACAACTTAATGGTAGTACCAATAGCAAACGTGTTTTTATCTTTACCCTTCACTTGTATCGCTACGTGGTGAGAGCCTCTTTGCTTAGCAGTATTTTGATAAATGAATGCAGGTGCATTCACATTGTTCACAATTAAATCTAAATCGCCATCATTATCTAAATCGCCATAAGCAGCACCGTTACTGAACGAAGGTTGATTGGCTCCCCAAACCTCGCTGGCATCATCGAATTGAAGACTACCATTATTACGGAAAAATATGTTGGGAACTGGCTTACTTGGCATTTTATTAATTACTTGATCTACCTCTTCTTTTTTGCCTGTAAGTACCATTCGTTGAATAATATCGTTCGCAAAAAAATCTATAAAATCTTGATCAGTTACATCATGATAAATGCCGTTACATACAAATAAGTCGCTCAAGCCATTATTATCAGCATCAAATATTAATCCGCCCCAGCTCCAATCGCTAGCTGCCATATTGCTATAAAAACTCGTTTCTAAAAACTTACCTTCTTGGTTATTAATTTGTAATGTATTGTGTTGATACTGATGATAGAAGCCTCGCTGTTCTTTTAGATTTTGCACATCTATATTATCGAAGCTACTCGTTGTTTTTAAGCGATAATCGCTTGGTGGCAACATATCAGTTGTAAAAATATCAGGGTAACCATCGTTATTAATATCGGCCATATCGGCACCCATACTACTCAAACTAGTATGCTGCATGTAACTTTCTAACTGCTCTTTAAATGTTCCATTTTGCTGATTGATGTATAAATAATCTTTTTCATAAAAATCGTTACTTACGTAAATGTCTGGCCAATGATCACCATTCACATCACCCACTGTTACACCTAGTCCAAAACTAATCAGGCTACCATAGATATTAGCTTCTGCACTAACATCTGTAAAAACGCCACCATCGTTTCGCATCAGAAAACTGCCGCCACCTTTTAAAAAATCTGCTACTGGCCAATCTTTAGCACGCAGGGTTCGGTTGTTACTATTGTTCAAAGTATTCACAGGAATAAAACTGTTATTAAGAATAAAACAGTCTAGGTCGCCATCTATATCATAATCAAAAAAAGCAGCATGTGTAGTATATCCATTATTATCTAAACCATACGCTTTCGCCTTGTTGGTGAAAGTACCATCATGATTGTTAATGAACAATGCATTGTCGCTATTCATTCCAACCTGATACCCTGCGTTACATACATAAATATCGAGCCAGCCATCGGCATTAATATCAACCATTACCACACCAGTGCTCCATTTACTAGCTTCTTCAATACCTGCTTTGGCACTAATATCTTCAAACTGAAAATTGCCTTTGTTAAGATATAATTTATTAGCACCCATATTCGCTGTAAAAAAAACATCGGCGAGTCCATCGTTATTGATATCGCCTATTGCACAGCCACCTCCGTTATAAAAATTACGATAAGTGAATATGTTGAAGTCTTTTGTATTATGAATATTATTTGCAAAGTTGATACCTGTGTTCTGCATTAATGTGAAAAGTGGGTCGGGCTGTTGCTTGCTATTACATGCCGCGGCGAACAAAATTATAAATACAAAAAAATAATAATGCAATTGTTTCATGCTTACTTGGTTGTGCAATCGAATTGGGCTAATAGAATCTAGGTTTTCAGTGGTTCAATTTACGTATTATTTGATGTTGCTGTGTGCTCATTTATTTGCCGTAAGGCGTTTATTTTATAATACAAAAGGCCACCATAATGGTGGCCTTTATAGCTTATAACCTTACGGTAAATTAATAACCTGGGTTTTGCTTTAAGTTAGGATTGGCAGCCAAAGAACGGTTAGGAATTGGGAACAATAAACGTTCAGTACCAGAGGCTGGCTTTTCGTTCCAAGTACCTAAGAACTTACCAAAGCGGATAAGATCTTGGCGTCTCCAACCTTCCCAATACAACTCGCGGCCACGCTCATCAATCAAATTATCGTTTGTAAGTGTTGCTAATGGAGTAGCACCACGGAAACTACGGATTTGGTTAACAATAGTTAAGGCAGCAGCAGCTTGGTTAGTACGTAGTAAAGCTTCAGCTTTCATAAGTAACACATCTGAATAACGTAAGTATACGTAATCGTTATTGGCATTATCACCGCCAGTGTAGTCGATAGGATATTTAACTACACGAATACCTTTAACTTCTAAATCGTTACCAGTTTCAATTAACTTGATATCGGTTGTGAATACAAGTGGATTACCTTTTCTATCGCGAAGCGCTACACCATTTTGGTCGCGTTGTTGGCCTACTAAGAAACCAACATTGATACCACCTACATTGGTTTGACCAGCATAAGGGCCACCACGACGAGGATCGGTAGCATCGAACTTGTTATAGAAATCGGCAATGGTGGTGAAACCATTCCAACCACTAGGATTTTGGTTGTAGTGCAAGCCGCAGAACCAACGGCTACGCACGTTACCACTTTCCACTCCACCAAGGTTACGAGCTGTGAAAATGTTCTCACGGCTTAATGTTTCGTTGTTTGGTGCAAAGTTGTCGAAGTAGTTGGTTAACTGATACGTTCCGCTATTGATAATTTGATCTGCAAGCGTTATTACCTGTTGCATATCGGCAGCAGCGAAAGTTGGTGTAGCTCTGTTTGTAAATACACCTTTGTTGAGATATACTTTCATTAACAAAGCTCTAGCTGCATCTTTATTAGCCGTGTAGGCAGGGCCATTAGGTAATGCAGGTAAAATAGCATTTAGTTCTGCAATAATATAATCTGCAGCTTCTACGCCGCTACGTACTTTAGGTGTAACAGATATATCGGCACCCGGCTCACGGTAAGGCACTTGGTTCCAACCATCTAGCATAGAGAACATGGCATAAGCTCTTAAATAACGAGCTTCGGCTGCTGCTTGTGCTGGTGGGTTGAACTTTAGTAAGTCGGTAGTTGCAAAAACTACTCTACCTAAGTTACGGTAAGTGTCGGCTAAGAAAGCGTGGTCGGCATCCCAACGGTGGTTATGTAGTACACGCCAAACACCGTTATCATCCCAGTCGCCACCACGTGTGGGCCCGATTACTTCATCAGAAGTATGTTCTTGTGCTGCCCACCATTGTGCCTGATCTTGATAAGGGGCACGCATGGCATCGTAACAGCCTTTTAGTAGTGAGCTTACATCGGGGTTAGAGCCACCAAATAATTGGTTAGCTTCTGTACCCGTTAATTCGCCATTTAATTTTTCATCTAGTTTCGTACAGCTTGCTAATACTGATGCTCCAATCAGTCCAACTGCTGCTATTTTCGCTAATTTCATACGTTTTGAGTTTTACTGATTATAGACCAAAGTTTACACCAAACATGAAGGTTCTTGCTGTTGGATAAGGTGTATGCTCAATACCAAAGCTAGGAACACCATCAATGTTTTTATCTGTATTCACTTCAGGATCGAAACCGCTGTAAGGAGTAATTACAAACAAGTTTTGACCAGTAATAAACACATTTACGTTACGGAAAGTTTTTCCGATGTTACCAACACGATAATTTAAAGTTGTGTTAGCAAGGCGGATATAATCACCTTTTTCTAAGTAACGATCACTTGTTTTAATAGAACTACTTAAAGCCTCACGGTTTGTCATTTGCATTAAAGATGAAGCAATGTTACGTGAACCTAAGTTGTTGATTGGTAAGATAGCGTTTGCTGTGTTGTTGTAGATGTAATGACCGTAAGCACCGTTCATATTAACATCTAAAGAAAAACGCTTATAGCTAACACTAGCAGATAAACCTACCAACATAGTTGGGTTCGGACTTCCCTTGTATACGAAAGTTTCACCGTTGTTTACAAACTGTGGGTTACCATCTCTATCAATGCCTAAGAACTCACGTACATAGTAAGCATTCAATGGTTGGTTGCTTACCATACGTTGTACGAATGCACCTGTTAAACCCTGACCAGAAATAGCACCTGTAGGAATTGGAGCAGCGAAGTCGCGTAATTCGTTCTTTAAGAAAGCAACGTTACCACGGATATCAACATTCCAATCTTTCTGACGATATACGTTCCAATTCAATGCCAATTCTAAACCGCTGTTATAAATGGTACCATCTAAATTTTCCCAACGCTTGGCGTTTGATACTGGTACAGGATCGGCAGCATCACGAGCAAACAATAAATCTTTGGTATTACGAACAAAGTAATCTACGCTACCGCTTAAGCGATCATTTAAGATACTAAAGTCAACACCGAAGTTCAACTGTGTTGTAGTTTCCCACTTCAAATCTCTGTTCTCCAATTGAAAACGAGAGAAGCTTTGCGTACCGGCACTCCAACGCTCTTGAGAAGCACCAGCAGGGAACTCTTGGTTACCTGTTAAACCATAACTAGCACGTACTTTTAAAGAGTTGATAACACTGTTACCCTTTAAGAAATCTTCGTTACTAGCTACCCATGTGGCACCCAAAGAAGGGAAGTAACCATATTTGTTGTTTTCGCCAAACTTAGAGCTACCATCGGCACGGAATACAGCGTTTAAAATGTACTTATCCTTCAAGTTAACACTTGCACGTAAGAACATTGATTGTAATTCACTAGATGGATCATTGTAGCTATAAGCATTACGACGGTCGCGGCTACCAAACTGTAGATAATCCCAATAGGCTAAAGTAGTATTAGCAAAATCTTGTCCAGAAAAACCACTACCTCTGTTTTCAAACTTCATATACTCGTAACCAGCTACAGCGTTTAAAGCCACATTGCTATTCAATTGCTTGTTAAAGCTCAATGTATGTGTAAACTGCTGCGTAATTAACTCACTACTTTGAACACTGGCAAAACCACCATAACGATTCACAGTAGATCCGGTAGTATCGATTTGAATACCTTGAATGTTGATGAAGTTTTTGATTTCGTTCTTACGAATACCACTACCGTAATTAACACTATATAAGAAACGGTATTCTAAATTATCGTTGAACTTGTAATAAGGTTGAATACTTGCTAATACAGTAGTAATTGTTGCTTTGTCATTATAAGCCTCACTCATTGCAAGTGGGTTAATTTGATCACCACCTTTATCAATGTTAAGTGCACCATTCGCTGTACGTAATGGACGTGTCGGGTTCCACTGTAATGCCTGACCAATCAAGCTACCTTTAAAACCAGCATCGGCGGTAATTGGAGCAATATCTTCCTTGGTTTGGGCAGTCATTACACTGTAGTCAAAACCTAAACGCTTGTTCTCCAAAAACTTCATACCACCACTGAAATTAACCGTGTACTTGGTAAAGCCAGTTTTGCGTACAATACCTTCAATGTCTTGTACACCAAGGCTTAAACGATAGCGGTTACCATCGTTACCGCCGCTTACAGCCATACCAAAGTTTTTAGAAATACCATTTTGCATAATAGCATCCATGGCATCAACATTACCACCGAAGTTACCACCAGGCAAGTTGTAAGTAGTTAATGCTCTTCTGTATTCATCGCCATTCAAAACGTCAATAGAACGAAGCAACGACGACGTACCTACCGAAGCATTGAAGTCAACTTTAGGAGCACCACTTTGGCCACGCTTGGTAGTGATAATTACCACACCGTTAGCACCGCGGCTACCGTAAATAGCAGTTGCAGAGGCATCCTTCAAAATGTCCATGCTGGCAATATCGGCAGGATTAATAAAGTTCAATGGGTTAGCATTCGGGCTATTAC
>DMPB01000184.1:30563-32084 GCA_003456175.1 Chitinophagaceae bacterium
TTACCACCAATATCGTTGCTGAAGTTGCTACCCGGACGAGCCACACGACCATCCAAAATAACACCATCAACTACGAATAAAGGATTGTTACCGCCGCGAATACTAGCAACACCACGAATACGAACAGTAGTAGCAACACCAGGTTGGCCACTGCTGTTAACAACTTGCACACCAGCAACCTTACCTTGAATCAATTGGTCAGGAGCTGTTTGAACACCCTTGTTAAAGTCACGGGCACCTACACTAGCTACGGCACCTGTCAAGTCTTTACGCTTAGCAGTACCATAACCAATTACCACAACATCGTTCAAACTATTAGCTGCGGGTTGTAAGCTTACACTTACGTTACCACTACCAATAGCAACTTCTTGCTGTGCAAAGCCGATACTACTAATTACAAGTGTAGTAGCACTTGAAGGTACTGTCATGCTAAAAGCACCGTCTGCACCGGTTTGCGTACCTACTTTGGTACCTTTAACCATTACAGAAGCACCTTGCACAGCAGCGCCCTTATCGTCTGTTACCTTACCGGTAACTGTTTTTGTTTGTGCCAGGCCTGGCAACGCCAGTAATAGCAATGGCACTAAAAACGAAAGCAATCGTCGTTTTAGGTTCATACTTGGTTGGTTTTCTTGTTTGGGAAATGAATAAGAAGGTATTGCAAATACACTTAATGGAAGCACCATTTGAGTATTGGCTGTAATGCATGTATTGGAAAAAAATATACTTTCCTTACGGTAAATGAATGACGCTATTACACGCAGATACCAAGGCGATATCCGCACACCTATAGCGTAAGCAAATTCTTGGAGGAAAGATGGCAACATAGCGTTCAGCTCGTTAGAGCTATTATACAATCGTTAGTTAACAAAATATTAACTCTAAGATGGTAAATATTTTCGTTGTTGCAAATCTTTACAGTAAAATTAATGGCAATCTAAAGCTAGCGCACAAGCATTAAAAAGGGCTTAAAAATCAATTCCATTCCACTTACGCTTCGATTGGCTGTATTTATCGTGGTTAAAGCTGTATAGCCTACCGGGCCTGTGCGGCACATCGGTTTCATATTCGCCCGTATCAATCAAAAAATCCATAGAAAAAAACTTCTTTCTGAAGTTTCTTCTATCCATTTGTGTGCCTAGAATGGCCTCGTATAAACTTTGTAATTTACGTAAGGAAAACTTTTCAGGTAATAAGTTAAACCCTAGCGGATGTTCCACCACTCGTTTTTGCAACCATGCATAACATTCTTCTAGAATTTGTTCATGATCGAACGCTAATTCGTGAATGCTGTTGAAAGGATGCCAGTGTAACTCGTTATCTAAAATTTTCAGTTGATGGTGCTCTACATTCAGTAGACTACAGTAAGCTACTGTAATTACTCTGCCGCCCGGGTGTCGCTGCGGATCACTAAAGGCTCGTACCTGCTCTAAGAAAACATCTGTCATTCCTGTACGCTGTTGCAATACACGGTAAGCAGCCGTATCTAAATCTTCATCTTCCTGTACAATGTTGCCGAGC
>DMPB01000184.1:32370-33641 GCA_003456175.1 Chitinophagaceae bacterium
CTAAATCACTTCTAATAAGCAATACCTTTAACTCATCATTCTCGAAACCAAAAATTACACAATCAACCGTAACTGCCGTTTTAGGATAAGTACTAACAAGGTCGTCTGCACTTTTTATTACTGTGCGTTCTAGCACCTCTGAAAAAATATGATCCAATTGTTCCGATTTCATGTGTCAAATAATTGATCGACAGTACTTTGTGTTAATGTAACACAAAGTTAGTTAAGTACTTAGGTTCTACATAGCGTTCATGCAGCAATTCATAAAAAAACCTCGGCTGTTCAGCCGAGGTTTGTATTTTATTCAACAGATTAGAATTACTGGCGAACTACACTGTAAGAACTTGTATTCAAGTTCACTGTAATCTTGTAATTACCATTTACATCTGGCGATGGAATATCAGGGCCTTGGTATACCAACGGACCACCTGTTTTGCTACTACCACCAAATTTTTCAGCCCAACTACCATTCACAGGTAAGATTAGGTAAGCAGAACCAGTTGACAATGCGATGGTGATATCAAATACGTTGTTACCACGGCTTGTAAATTGTTGTGAAGGCACAGGAACAGGATTATTCCAGCCACCCGGTGTTGCACCACCTACTAAGAACAAGCTAGTAGGAATAGTGATGAAAGGACCTTGATCGCTAAACTTATCAAGTGCAATATTGATAGGATTGCTAATGCCATCCCACTTAGCAGCTTGTTGAATACCGAAAACATTTACACCAATGCTAGTGCTTACATTTTTTACCACAAGGTATTCTGCAGCTTGGTCTTTAGGAACTTTACCTACCATTTTACGTGTTGTACCAGTTACCAACACCAACGGATTTGAACGATCGTTCAAGTTACCACCTCTTCTAACAAGGTAATAGTTATCAGTATTTGAATAATCGGTTGGTAAGTCTACAGTTACAGTTACAAAACCAGACTGAATCATACTTGTTGGTAATGCTGGTGGTGCCAATACTACTCTGTCGCTCCAGTTACGTACTGTAATTTGTTGAACTGCTTGTCCGTTCCAACGAAGGTTATCAACATCTTGACCATTTTCGTTTTGGATACGCTTACCCCAATCGCCACGGGTGATCTTAAACTCAGTGGAAGAACTGAAAGTGGCTGCAATGAAGTAGCAGTTGGTGCCTGCAATACGATTGAGTTTGAAAGTGTTGTTTCCACCACCACTCCAATCGGCACCACCTTGAGCACCTTCGAAATTACCTGTGATGAAAATGTCTTCACCGTTGGTATTGGCAGGGGCAGGTG
>DMPB01000184.1:33874-49916 GCA_003456175.1 Chitinophagaceae bacterium
CAAACGGTTCTACCGGCAGGTAAAGCTGTGTTAGGGAAAGAACATACTGATGGAGCAGCAGTTTGAACATTAGAAATATTCACCTTATACTTTCTTTCAGTAGTATTACCCTTAGCATCTGTAGACACGATGATAACATCGTATAAACCGGTAGGGGCTACAGCTGGCAGAGGGAAAGGAACTTGTACTAACATTTGTTCAATGTTAGAATTGTTGATTTGACGTACTACGTTTCTGGCAACTACAGTTCCGTTAGCGCTAACAATACGGATGCTGATGCTATCCATGATTTTATTATCGCTATTGCTGATTTTTACAGGCACGAAACGCATGTCGTTTGATACCTGAATCAAATCATAATCTTCGATTTGACTAGTGCTTAACTCTGGAATGGTGCTGTCTTTCTTTGAACAAGCTACCATTACAAGTGCTAGCATCCAAATCAAACTCAGGGAGCTTATCAACTTTTTCATAGTCGTAATGCTTTGTTGTTAATTAAGTTGGATAAAATTAGTAGCCCGGATTTTGCACCAAGCTTTTGTTTGTAATAAATGCAGGAGCCGGAATCGGGAATAACTTGTATTTGTTATCGCTTATTGGCTTAAAGTCGTGAGCAGCAGTGAAACGATCAAAACGAATCATATCCTGACGGCGATGACCTTCCCAGCAAAGTTCACGTCCACGCTCATCATAAATATCATTTAATGTTGGGTTGGTTCCACTAGCTGGCAAGCCTGCTCTGCTTCTGATTTGATCAACCAATGCTTTAGCTGCACCAGCATTACCAGTGCGAACAAGGCACTCAGCCTTCATCAACAATACATCTGCATAACGGAATACTGGAAAATCGTTAGAAGCACTACCGTTACCAGCAAGAGGTAATGCAGGTAAATATTTAGCACTTCTTGCACCTTCGTAAATACCAGCACTTGTTAAAGAAGAAATATTCACATCATAAGTTACACCACCAGGCTGAGCACCAGTTAACCACTGTGCTTTACGAGCATCACCGTTTTCATATTTGTTGATGAAGTCTTGGTGAGCAGTAGCACCATTCCAAGTACTGATACCAAACAATGCATTTCCGTGAGGACCAGCCAAACTTCTAATACCAATGATGTTACGAGGGGCTTGGTTTGCGTCGATAAAGATGGCCAATAACACTTCTTGATCTGGACAACGATCTCCAAACAAACTCAAGTAGCTATTTACCAATGAGAAGCCACCTTGGTTGATGATAACATCTGTTGCAGCTTGTGCTTCGGCCCATTTAGGAGTGCCAGTGTATACGCCGGCATTCAAATACAACTTAGCTAAGAAAGCATATCCTGCCCACTTGTTAAAGCGACCATAATAGCTTCCACCTTTTGTAGTAGCGAGCTTATCTATATTCGCTTTAAGTTCTGTTTCAATAAAGTTGTAAACAGTAGCTCTTGAAGCCTGAGGAACTTTATCTACAGTTACGTTGATATCTGTATAGAAAGGAATATTTCCCCATCCATCCATCAACATCCAATAGTAGAAAGCTCTCAACACCTTTGCTTCTGCAATAGCAGCTTCAGGTGCGTTCGCCTTCGTTAATAAATCTACCGCAAGGTTACACTTGTAAATGGTTCTGTACAACCAGTTCCATGTATTGTTCATGAACTCTTGGCTGCTAGTCCACTGATGCAAGTACATCTGACGCCAAATACCGTTATCGGCCCATGCCCCATCACTGCGTGTTGGTAGCATAAGTTCATCGGTACAAGTTTCGTTCAAATCGAACCAACCACGGTCGGCACCAGCATAACCCTTACCACCCCAGTCGCCTCTGATTTCATTATAAATATCGGCTAATGCAGCATTCACGCCCTCTGGCGTTGCATAAAACTGATCAGCCACCTGACGGTCGTAAAGACCCTCATCTAGTTTTGTACAACCAATAGTAGCTGCACTTAAAACGGCTAAGCTCAACAATATCTTTTTCATATATCTAAGCCTTTAAGTATTTTAATTATTTAAAGTTAACTTGTAATCCTACAGCAATCGTACGAGTACGTGGGAAAATACCAAAATCGATACCTGTACCAGCACCACCATCTTGACGCAATTCAGGATCCATACCTTCATAACCGCTGATTACAAATAAGTTAGTAGCAGTTACAGACAAACGCATGCTTTCTACATACTTGATGCTACCTGTTTTAAAGCGGTAACCAGCAGTTAAGTTATCTAAACGGAAGAAGTCACCTTTCTCTAACCAAAGATCTGAAGCATACTCAACATTGTTGATACCAATGCCAGGAGCAGTCTTTAAAACGTTGGTTTGACCTAAGTTACCCAAAGCGCTCAACTGTGCACGACGGGCATTGTAGATATGATGACCACCAGCGCCGCGGAATACAAATGCTACGTCTAAATCTTTATAACGAACTGTTGGCGTGAAAGCATAAGTGAACTTAGGTAACACTTGACCAGCAATGTAACGGTCGCCACTCAAATCACCTTGATCAATATTACCATTCTTGTTGATATCTGTGATAATTTGATTACCATAAGCATCAACACCTGCGTTCTTGAATAAGAAGAATGAACCTAAAGGCTGACCTGTAATTAAGTAGCTGATACCATCGTTTGTACTGGCAACACCTGTAGTACCACCATTACCCCAACGTACTGTATCACTCTTTAAATCAACACCATTCAACTGACCACTCAAACTTGTAACTTTTGTTCTGTTAGCAGTGAAGTTACCAGCTAATACTACATCCCAATCACGGCTAGTATAAGCCTTATAGTTTAAGCTAAGCTCAATACCTTGGTTATTGATAGTACCAACGTTAGCTAAGATGCTGTTATATGGGAATGGAGGCGTTGGAACACCGTATCCAAACAACAAGTCTTTAGTGTCGCCATTGAAGTATTCAATAGTACCGCTTAAACGATTATTTAAGATAGCAAAGTCTAAACCAACGTTGAACATCTGACGCGTTTCCCAACGTAAGTCTGGGTTAGCGTTCTGAGTAATAGCATAGTTAGGAATAACGGCACCACCAAAGAAAGTTGTACCAGCAGGGCCAACCAAGCGTACTGAATTTAATGGGCCTAAACCTTGTTGGTTACCAGTAATACCAAAACCAGCACGAAGCTTTAAGTCGTTGATATACTTATTACCTTTTAAGAAATCCTCTTCACTAATTTTCCATGCTACTGAAGCACTTGGGAAGTTAGCCCACTTATTGTTCGCACCAAACTTAGAGCTACCATCGCGACGGAAACTTAAAGTTGCGTTGTAACGATTGGCAAAAGCGTAGTTGATACGACCTAAAAATGAAACCAATGTTTGATCGCTCTTGTAACTGCTTACATCACCAGGACGAGCACTTGAGAAATCAGAACTTTGCAATGCATTAAAGCTGTTGAAATCGTTCACAAAACCACGACCTTGTGCAGAGAAACCATCGTACACGCCTTGCTGCCACTCGTATACACCAGTAACATCAAAGCTATGACGACCAACACTCTTACGGTATACCAAGCTAAGGTTGGTTAACTTTTCATTGCTCTGATTGGTGTTTTTAGAAGCTAAGCCTTTTTGGTTACGAGCATCTTCAATAGTAGTTGCTCTACCAGCGTAGAAACCGCTGAAATCGCTGTTTTTTCTCCAGCTACCAAACCATGCTAAGTTTAAACCTTTGATGATTTCTAAATCTGCTCTTAAACTGGCAAATAATCCATTACGCTCACGACCATCAATAATTTCTTTGGCACGTGCATAAGGGTTAGTATAACCAAAGCTCAAGGGATCGATGAAATAAGAACCATCGGCATTGTAGATTGGATCTGTAGGACGGCGTGTGTATGAAGCTTGAATAACACCAGGACCATTCCACTCATTCTGCTCAACGTTAGTGCTGGCATTCATGGTTAAAGTCAACTTGTTGTCCAAAGCTTTTTGTGTAGCTTGAAAACGAGCAATGTAGTTTTTGTAACCGCTATTCAACACAATACCTGTTTGGTTGATAGCAGTAACACTTGCACGATAGGTTAAGCTAGATGTACCACCACCAAAAGCAAGGTTATGAGTATGCGTTAAACCGTTGCGAGTTAACTCTTTAAACCAATCGGTGTTACCACCATAATCGGCTGTAGATGCTACGCCACGCTTAGCAGCTTCGGCTCTCCACTCGGCAGCGTTCAATACTTCGTATTGTTTTGCAACAGCTTCAAAAGCAACAGTACCGTTGTATTCTACAAACGACTTACCTGCTTTACCTTTTTTAGTTGTTACTAGCACAACACCCGCAGCACCACGGCTACCATAAATAGCAGTAGCTGAGGCATCTTTTAATATGTCAAAACTTTCAATTTCAGATGGTGGAATTTGTTGCAATAAATCTAAACCACCCTGAATACCATCAACAACTACTAGCGGATCGCTACCACCAATTAATGAAGTGATACCACGAATACGAATATTCGGAGCAACACCCGGCTCGTTACCTACTACGGTAATGTTAACACCCGCAGCACGACCAGCAATTTGTTGTAATGGGTTGGTTACTGCACCTTGGTTAAAGTCTTTCTCAGAAATTCTTGCAACGGCACCTGTTACATCTTTTCTTCTTGAAGTACCATAACCTACTACTACTACATCGCTTAACTGTGTTGCATTTGCTTCTAACGAAACATTCATAGCGCCATCAGTAATAGCAACTTCTTTCGCAGTGTAACCAATAGATGAAAATACCAAGGTAGTTGCGTTAGCATTTACCGTAAGGTGCAGCCGTTGATTAGCCTTTTGAACCTTACACGATACAGCCAGCACGAATAATACGAATAAAATCGTTGATTGACGATGCATGCATTTAGTATTGACCAGTATTTAATAAAACCAATGTACAAGCTTCTTGTGTTATAATGCCTTTGGCTGCTGCCATGGCTTGCAAGGTATCGTTTTCAGTACCAAGATTGAAAATGATACGTTTAGGTTGTAAGCCCAAAATATACTCGTAATAAGGCTGCTGATTGGTTGGATTGAGATAGAGTGTTACCGTATCAACATCTTGAAGTGGTGCTAATTCGGTGGTAATAGGTATGCTGTTGATGGCACCGGCTTTATTACCAACAGCTACCACAGGATGCTCGTGTGCTGCTAGCAAACGAACTGCCATATTACTATAACGATCTGTTTTTTCGGATGCACCAAGTACGAGTGTTTTCTTCTTCATAGTGGCAAGTTAGGGTTTCGTTAGTGATTGGCATAATAACGCCTTAACACCAACCAATATCGAATAGCTGCAATGTTAACCATTAGGGTGTACAAGCCTACCATCAGATAAAATATGTTGGATGCATTATCTGATGCTTCAAAGATTTTTGAATTGAGTAAAACAACCAATCCAGTGAATAGTAGCAACAACGCCCCAGCAATCCATAAATTCAAAACAAACACGCTTTTGCTAGGATACGGCGTAATGATAGATCGAATAATTGTGCTTACTAGTTGCCAAGTACCAAAGAATATCATGGCAAATAACTGATAGAGTGAGGCATAAAACAATTCAAAGGAGCCTTGATTATTCAAAAGGTACACCAACAATAATACCCAAACAATGGTATACAAACCTGCTTGTACGTGTATTTCAAGATACTTCATTTGCTTTTGGAATTAAGGATATGTTGTAAAGCCATGTCAATTGTAGGATACATAAAGTTATAACCAGCATTGAGTAGTTTCTCTGGAATTACCCAACGACTTTTTAATAACAGTTCTACCTCTGTACCAATTATAAAAGCTCCTAACCTAAGCAGCCATTCATTTGCCGTAAGGCCAAAAGGTACACCCATTAGCTGTTGTAGGGTATGCATGAAAACTTTATTGGTTACCGGATTCGGAGCACTTACGTTAAACACCCCTTCTACATCGGTTCGATCGTATAGAAAGGCAATGATGTTGGCAATATCGGCGATGTGTATCCAACTGAACATTTGGTTGCCGTTGCCCTGCTTACCGCCCAAACCCATTTGTACCAACCGTTGAAAAGGTACTAACACACCTCCATGCCCTAGTGTAATTGCAGTACGTAAGGCTACCTTACGTGTAAATGGCGTTCTTATTTTAAAAAAGGCTGCTTCCCATGCTTTACATACCTGCACACTAAAATCATTGTGAATATCGCCGTTGGCTTCTGTTTGGGGCTTATCAGTAGCATGTCTATAAATAGTGGCACTGCTGCTATTAATCCATAAGGTAGGCGGATGTATTGCCTTTGCAATGGCGGCTCCAATAGCCTCAGTGCTTTGTACACGACTCTAGTATAGCCTTTCGATTAGCGGCAGTATAGCGACAGTTAACCGACTTTCCCGCGAGGTTAATTACCAAATGGGCACCATCAATAACAGATTCCCAATTGCCACCGCTAGTGCCGTTCCAAATAACTTGTTGCACTAATGGCGATAATTGTAAGTGTTTGTAGGTGTTGTTATCAGCTACCTGTTTGTTTCGCGTAAGTACGATTACTTCGTGTTGTTGTGCCCATAGGTTAGCCAAATAGGTTCCAATAAAACCCGTTCCGCCAGCAATTACAATCTTTAATCTTGATAATGTAAACATAAGTATTCATTTACGTAAGTAACTATTTGATACCGTCTAAAGGCCGATGCCAATGTTGTTTATACAGCATGGTGAGCAGGGTAATAAGAACACCTAGAAAATAATCTTTAATCATTGTACGAATTTTATCGTTGATTAATGATAGTTGCTTGCAAAGCCTCTTGTGCACTCATTTGAGCTTTTCTGCGTAGGCGGAAAAACACGAAAAGGTTAAAAAAGTGCATGCCGCCAAGTAATAGAATAATAAAGCCAACCTTCACACTTAAAATTTCAAGCAACTGCTGTACGTTGGTAATGCTATCGGTTACTTTAAGTACATATACGGCGTAGCCTACATTAACAAGATAAAATCCTACTAATAAGAGGTTATTCACGCTTTCGGCAAGTGCTTGGTTACCATGAAAAATGTCGTGCAAGAAAACTTTACCGTTCTTAAAAAGTGTTTTTGCCACCCAAATGGTGATGCCAATACTGAGTACTAAATACACTACATACGCTGCGATGGTTAATTGTACACTGTTCATAACAAGTGTTTAGTGGTATTACTACCGATGATTAATATATGATTCCTATAAATTTCATCTTTTCAATAAAATTTGAAAATTCTTTCCTTTTAAAAAGTCCTCTTCAGGACTTTCTACATACTTACGCAAACGAAGTGGCTTATCGAAACAACTTCAGAAAACTACTCCAAAACCAATTTTCTTCGGCTTTAATGATGGTATCCATGGTTTTATCGGCTTGTTCGGTAAACTTTTTGATGTCTTTTACTGCTTTGGTAAATGCAGCCACTTCTTCTGCATCGGCAGCGCCAGAAGTTTCAACGTTCGATAATTGCGTAAGCACCTTCATCATAGGATCTAGCTCACGCTTTTTGCGTTGATACATGATAGCTGTTGCTACTTTCCAAATATCTTTTTCAGCAGTAAAATATTCCTTACGATCCCCACTAACCAGAACCTTGTCTACCAAGTTCCAATCCATCAACTCACGCAAGTTCATATTAGCATTACCGCGGCTAATATTAAGCTCGGCCATTACATCATCGGTACTCATAGGTTTGGCTGCTACCAAAAGCAAAGCATGTACTTGAGCCATGGTGCGGTTAATGCCCCATTGGCTACCGAGTGCCCCCCAACTATTAATGAATTGTGCTTTAGCTTCTGTAATCTTCATAGCACAAAGCTAATAGAGATATTTCAAACTTTCAAAACTTTTTGAAAGTTTATTATTCTTCGGTAATCGCTATTGTAATAGGTTGCCTATACCGATATACCACTGGCTTGCCATTAATAGTTGCAGCCTTCCACTTTCCAGCGGTAAGAATCATGCGTTTAGCTTCTTCATCGGCAGAAAATTCAATGGATTGAGAAATGTCTACATCGCCTACCAAACCATCCTTAAAAATTGAGAAGTCTACTCTAACACTATACCTGCCTGATGGCATAATGCTTAACATACGGTCTGGTACTTTTAAATTACGCTGCAAGTGTTTGGTAAATGCGGGTATACCACCCTCAAAAGTTGCTTCTACAAGAACTTCTGTTGTATCGCGTTGATATTGTGGAATAGGTGAAGTACTACCGTCGCGGTATACAATCTGTTTGGTACTGTAGTTAAATTCCTTTTTCCGCTTACCCAATTCAAATTCTACTTTACGATCAATACCCATTGTATCGTTATAAAAGAACCAATCACCTTCACGCTTACCACCAACCACTTTTCCAATGCTATCTAACCTCCCTTTTGAATCGTAGTAACACCATTTACCGCAAGGTTTCGTTCCATCTTCATCTAAATAACGTTCTACTTTTATCATTGGGCCATAAGCGTTGTAGAATAAGTAAGCAAAACTTGTGTCCGTTTCTTTGCGAATAATCAGTAAATATTTCCCAGATTTTATATCGGTAGTTCCTTCGCTAAAGTTCGCGTCTTTAAACAAATAGTATTTATTATCATCGTTTTGTTGTGCCCTTACGGTAAATGAAAACAGGAGTAACAATACAAAAAGTGAGTTTTTCATATAATCAAATATCGCCACAAGAATACAATTTTCGTAAATTAAAATGGTTGCTAAAATTAGTTGCATAAACAACTTTCAATCAAAATCACCTTATATTTGAAACAGAAAAATACAGATTGCTATGCAAGAGGCTTATATCGTTGCCGGCTACAGAACTGCCGTGGGCAAAAGCAAAAAAGGCGCATTACGCTTTTTCAGACCCGATGATTTAGCGGTTGAAGTAATCAAAGGTGTGGCTGCCGCTGTACCGGGCCTAGACACCAATACTGTTGATGATGTTATTGTAGGTAACGCTGTACCTGAAGCCGAACAAGGCCTACAGTTTGGCCGTACGATTGCCGCTAAAGCGCTAGGTATTGATGTAGCAGGCATTACCATTAATCGCTACTGTGCTAGCGGCTTAGAAAGTATTGCCATGGCAACTGCTAAAATTCGTACTGGCATGGCCGAAATTATTGTTGCAGGCGGCACCGAAAGTATGAGCATGGTACCAACAGCAGGATGGAAAACCGTACCTAGCTACGCCATTGCGAAAGACGAGCCCGATTACTATTTGAGCATGGGCCTTACTGCCGAAGCTGTTGCAAAAGAGTTTAATGTGAATCGTGAAGATCAAGATGCTTTTGCACTTGCTAGCCATCAAAAAGCAGCAGCAGCCATTGCAAATGGCTATTTCAAAGAAGGCATATTGCCCATTCATGTAGAGCAAGTATACCTCAACGAAAAAGGAAAAAGAGCTGTAAAAAATTACACTTTCGACACCGACGAAGGAGTACGTGCCGACACCAGTATTGAAGCTTTAGCAAAATTGAAACCTGCCTTTGCACAAGGTGGTAGCGTTACAGCCGGCAATAGCAGCCAAACCAGCGATGGTGCAGCCTTTGTAATGGTAATGAGTGAACTCCGTGTTAAAGAACTTGGTATACAACCTATTGGTCGTTTGGTGAATTGTGCTAGTGCAGGTGTACACCCACGTATTATGGGTATTGGCCCTGTAGCAGCTATACCGAAAGTATTGAAACAAGCAAACCTTAACCTTAGCGATATTGATTTGATTGAACTCAACGAAGCGTTTGCATCGCAATCGCTAGCTGTAATACGTGAGTTAGGGTTAGATGCGTCAAGAGTTAACATTAATGGCGGAGCTATTGCACTGGGGCATCCGCTAGGTTGCACAGGGGCTAAGCTAACAATTCAATTACTCAGCGATTTAAAACGTCTTGGTAAGCGTTACGGTATGGTAAGCGCCTGCGTTGGTGGCGGCCAAGGCATTGCTGGCATTATTGAACGCTTGTAAGCAATTGTGCTCACTTTCACCTATACATGAGAGCACGATATCGCTCCGCCTTTGGCGGAGCTTTTTTATGCAGTATTACTTACGTAAATGAACGAGCTTACGCTTACAAGCATTACAAAAAGCAACGAGGCTATCTTGTATCATCTTACCATGAGCATCTCGCATGTAACAGTTGGATGTTGTACAATGTGGCAATCCTGCGTTGTGCCCTATTTCGTGTATCACTACTTTAAACAGTCTGCTATTAATATGTTTTCGTAAGCGAAATGTACTCGCCACAGCACCGTTACCAGGTTGATAACCTAACCCGAAAATGCCAAAATCGTGATGCTGCTCGTTGCTATGACTCACATCTTTTACCGTAAGGTACACAACTGTTCGGTACGATAATGTATCGGACTGTATAGCAGCTAACTTTATCAAGGTATCGGCTCTGTAACGCTGCCGCTGTTTATAATACGCTTGTTTGGGCAGTGGTCTTGCGGGCAACAAGATAATGCTACAATTGAGCGCCTGCTGCAAGCTATCGGCCAATGCTACTGCAGTACTTTCAGGAAATGTTCCTAAAGGTTGTAAGGCTATAATTGGTTCGGCTGCAATTTTAGTAGGGCTTTTATTTGTTTCGCAAGCCAACAAAAAATTAAATAATATGATTATAACCCAATAACGCATTAGCTTTCAATAGCATTGGTTACAATAGTATCGAGCGGGCTTACGGTTTGATCGAAAAAGTGCGTAAGTCGGCCTTTTTCATCTATCAAATACTTGCAGAAATTCCATACCGGCTTTTGATTGCACCATCCATTTTTATGTTCGTGCGATAGCCAGTAATATACCGGGTGCTGACCTAAGCCACCTCGTACTTGCACTTTTAGCATTACTGGAAATGCTACACGGTATTCTGTTTTGCAGAATTGAGCAATTGTTTCATCGGTATCGGGCTCTTGTTGTTTAAAATCGTTACTGGGAAAAGCAAGTATTACCAAGCTATTGCGGTAACGATGATACAACTCTTGCAACTCGGCATATTGCGCTGTATAACCGCAGTAGCTGGCAGTATTCACTACGAGAATTTTTTTACCCGCAAGGGTGCTCAATCTTACATTGGTTCCATTGTTAGCAGTTGCCTCCAAAATGTGAAACGATTCTGGCGGTAAGGTTTTTTTCGGTGCTACTTTAACGGCACTATTAGAACGAAACACCTTGTGCACCCGCATTAACAGTGGGTACAGCTTTTTAGCTACAACTTGGGGAATATGCATACGTATTGGGGTTGCTCGTCGCAAAGTAATGGTACCATGCTACTTCATGAACATTTTAAACAACTTCATTTTGCCCTTAAAAGGCGGAAATTTAAAAGCAGGATTAAACCAAGTTGGCGTTTTTAAAATAGGCTTCGCGTGAGTAAATGTGTAGAAGCTGTGCTTACCATGGTACGTTCCAATACCACTATTACCAATGCCACCAAAGGGCAGATGTTCATTAGCCAAATGCCACAATGTATTGTTCACGCAACCGCCACCGAAGGGTACTTGCTCCATCCAAAAACGCTCTTCACTGCTATTGTTGGTGAATATATACAACGCTAAAGGATTGGGCTGCCGCTGTACTATTTGCAATGCTGCAGTATGGTCGCTATAACTAAAAATGGGTAAGATAGGCCCAAAAATTTCATCTTGCATGATGTTGCTATCGGGCATTATTTGCGTCAATAAAGTAGGCTCGATTTTACGGGAAGCAACATCGTAACCGCCACCATGTACAATGGTACCTTGCGGTAAATATTGAAGCAATTGCTGAAAACGCTTCTCAGATATAATTTTAGGATACTCTGTATTTGTTAAAGGTTGCTTACCATACATTCGCTCAATGCTATCTTTCAATGCTGTGATTGTTGCATCTAATACCGATTCGTGCACCAACAAGTAATCGGGTGCAACACAAGTTTGCCCAGCATTTAAACACTTACCCAAAACAATTCTATCGGCCGCCACTTTCACGTTAGCATTAGCAGTAACAATAGCGGGGCTCTTACCTCCTAATTCTAACGTAACGGGTACTAGCTGTGCTGCCGCCATTTGATAAATAGCTTTCCCAACGGGAATACTTCCTGTGAAAAAGATATGTGCAAATCGAAAGCCTTGCAGTAATGCAGGCAACACCGTATGCCCTTCTCCTTCAACTACTGCAATATATTGTTGCTCAAACACTTCGGCTATCATAGTAGCTACTAAGGCCGATGTTGCCGGAGCCAACTCACTCGGTTTCAATACAGCACAATTACCTCCGGCAATAGCACCAATGAGCGGCGCTATTAACAATTGAAATGGGTAATTCCATGGTGCAATAATGCAAACTACCCCAAGCGGATCGTAATATAGCTTGCTACTTCCTGGCAGGTTTAACAAGTTGGTACGTACCGATTGTGGCTGCATCCATTTACGTAAGTGAGCTAATGTGTATTTTATCTCGTTAAGTGTAAAACCAACTTCGCTAGCATAGGCTTCTTCGGCACTCTTACCTAAATCGGTATACAAGGCTTCTAATATGGCCGATTCATATTTTCTAATAACTGCTTGCAGCATTAATAATTGCTGCTTTCTAAAGTGGTAGCTTAGGGTTGCACCTGTATTAAAATACTGTTGTTGTGCTTGCGGAATTTGTACCAACATAATCTTGTAATTGGTTTCTAAGATAGTATAGTTTTAAACGAAGCAATGCAGTAGCTATATTCGTATATGGCATTGAACTTACAAACGCTTAAAACCCGAAGCATTAGTGCTATTTTTTTTGTAGCAATTATGCTGTTAGGTCTATGTTATAACCAATGGACCTTTTTATTGTTGTTCAGCATTATTCATGTGGGTTGTTGGTGGGAGTATCAAAAACTAATAGGTACTATTTATCCTGCATACAAAACTATTACGGCCTTTCATAAATACGGTGCCATTGTACTCGGACAAGCGTTACTACTGCTTGCCTCAAGGCATCATTACAGTTTAGGCACCTTAGCACTTGATGCTGTTGGTGCTTGGTTGCTACTTACTTGTATTGTGGCATTACCCGTAGGCATTATTGTAATTGGCAGAAACACAGAAACCAATACCATTAAGCATACTCTTATTGGCTGGATATATATTTCCTTGAGTTGGATGTGTATGCAATTACTCAGAAATAGCGATGCTTCGCAACATCAAACAGGACAGTGGATACCAATTATCATTATTGCTACTATTTGGATTAATGACACTATGGCTTATATTGTTGGTTCACTCATTGGCAAAACGCCACTTGCTGCTATATCGCCCAAGAAAACTTGGGAAGGTACCATTGGCGGCGCCATACTTGCTATTGGGGTAGTAAGCTTAGGATTACCGCCTATTGTACATACTTACGTAAATGAAGCTGCACTTCATTTTAGCTTATTAGGTAAGCTATTGCCGTGGCAAGTGTTAGTACCACTCACTGCTATTATTGCTACGGTAGGTACACTTGGCGATTTGTTGGAAAGCAAACTCAAAAGGATGGCGGGCGTTAAAGATAGCGGCAATATGATGCCTGGCCATGGTGGCTTTTTAGACCGTTTTGATAGCTTACTTTTAGCAACACCTATTGTATGGCTTTTTACAGAAATGCTGTTACGTTGGTAGCAGGCTATTATCTTTACCCCCAAATTATTTCATAGAATCATGACCATTCATCGCGAAGGCTACCAAAGTATTGGCATTGCAACCCTACTATTTGGCATTATCAACGTAATTAGTTTTATGTTTCTAAGCGCCGAAATGCCTTGGTTAGCCACTACTATTTTTATCGTAACACTCGGATTGGTGTTATTTATCATTTCATTTTTCAGGATTCCTAATCGTAAGCTTACGGTTAACCCACAACAGATTATTTGTCCGGCCGATGGTAAGGTTGTTGTGATAGAAGAAGTACACGACGAAGAATATTTTAAAGACAAACGCTTACAGGTGAGTATTTTCATGAGCCCTGCCAATGTACACGTGAACAGAAATGGCATTAGTGGTCAGGTGGTTTATAACCAATACCATAAAGGCAAGTATTTAGTGGCTTGGCATCCGAAAAGTAGTACTGAAAACGAACGTTGGAGTGTGGTAATCAAAAACAACTATGGCGAAGTACTCTTCAAACAAATTGCCGGTGCTTTAGCCAAACGCATTTGTAACTATACTAAAGTAGGGCAACAAGTGCAACAAGGCGATGAGTATGGCTTTATTAAGTTTGGTAGCAGGGTTGATATTCTATTACCAATTGGCACTAAAGTGAATGTTGAAATGAACCAAACCGTACAGGGTGGTGTAACGGTTTTAGGCACTTTCGCTTAACATTTTAACGTTTTGGCAGTGTAACACTGTAACAATATTGTTTATTTTAGAGGCATCATTTATCCAAAATTCAACTTTAATGAAAAAGGTATTAACACTTGTAATGGCTGCAGCTTTAGTTAGCGGCGTAGCATTTGCTGGCGGTGGCGAAGGAAAGAAATGTGCTAAAGGCAAGAGCTGCTGCAAAAAAGAAAAAAGCTGCAACAAAGAAGAAAAAGGTACTGAAAAGAAAGAAGAGAAGAAAGAAGCTAAAAAAGCTTAATCGAATTATCTGCTTTTCAGAGAAACCTCAAAGTATCATTGCTTTGAGGTTTTTTTAGGTCATTTACGTAAGTAAATACCATCGATTCAATTGCTTAGCTATTACTTTCGCACCTAACATGAGCACACTACAACAAAAGGCCCGCTATACTGGTAAAAAAATATTGCAATACTTTTTGCAAGGCCTCATTGTAATTGCACCTATTGCTGTAACTATTGCCGTTGTATTTTGGTTGTTTGAAACGGTAGATAGTTTTTTGCCCAATATCATCCATCGTATTTTCCCGAATATGGTTGAAATTGATGCTTCTGGCTACGTAAAGCGAGCCCCAGGTATAGGTTTTATAGTTGTAATAGCATTGGTGGTGGGTATTGGCTGGATAAGTAGCAGCTTTGTAGTAGGTCGTTTAGTAGAGGTACTTGATCGGGTGTTAGAGCGTACTCCAGGCATCAAATTCATTTATAGCTCAGTTAAAGATTTTCTTGAAGCTTTCGCTGGTAATAAAAAGAAATTTGACACTCCTGTATTGGTAAATGTTGATGCTACCGATGTATGGCGTATCGGGTTTATTACGCAAGCCGCAGCCACAGATTTTAACTTGCCCGAGCATGTTACAGTGTATGTACCACACAGCTATGCTATTTCAGGCATCACCTACTTTGTACCCAAACATCGTATTAAACCACTTGAAAATGTATCTGCCGCCGATGCAATGAAATTCACTGTTACAGGCGGTGTTACAGAAATAGACTAAACTCGTTACAATACACGGTTTATTATAACGTTATTATCATTTACTATTGGCGAAAGCTAATTGATAACTGTAATATTTTACGTTTTTAAGCCAACCGTTACGCTAACTGTATTATTTTGCAACTATGTTCAAACGTTTTTTATTGTTAGCAGTTACCGCTGCCGCAACCATTACCACCACTCAAGCTCAATATTTAGAGCCATATGTTCATAGTGGCGAGTTTGGTATTTCTGCTGGTATTGGTCATTATTTTGGCGATCTTAATACCAGAGCAGCCATCAACAGACCGAAGGTTGCAGCGGGTGCATTTTTTAGAAAGCAACTAAATAACTACGTAGGCCTTCGCCTTGCGGCAAATTATGTACAAGTTGGTTATAGCGATATGTACAGCCGTAACGAAACGCAATACCGCCGCAACCTGAGCTTCAACAGCGATATTTGGGAGCTAAGTGTAGTAGCCGATTTCAACTTTTTTAAATTTCAACCAGGTTTTGAAGGATACAACTACACACCCTATGTTGGCATAGGTGTTGGTATGTTCGCTTACGATCCTTACGCTTATTTAAATGGCATCAAATACAACTTGCGTGATATAGGTACCGAGGGCCAAGGTAGTAGTGCTTACCCCGATCGTAAGCCTTACGGCACCACAGCTTTAAGCATTCCGCTATCGTTCGGCTTTAAGTACGCTTTTAACGAAAAGTTGAACTTTTTCACAGAACTCACTTACCGTTTCACCAATACTGATTACCTAGATGA
>DMPB01000184.1:50129-55156 GCA_003456175.1 Chitinophagaceae bacterium
CCAATACTGATTACCTAGATGATGTGAGCTTAACCTATGCACCTGATGCTTTTAGTTTAAACCCTAACGGCACCCCAAGTGTAGGCATGTTGTTACAAGACAGAAGCTACGAAACAGGTGCTCCTATTGGTGTTAAAGGCCGCCAACGTGGTAATAGTACACAAAAAGATGGTTTTGTTACCATGCAGTTCGGCTTAAGCTTTAATCTTAGCAGCTATCGTTGCCCAACGAATTAATACAATATTCAACAGTATAAATAAGAGGCTGCTCACCGTGGTGAGCAGCCTCTTATTTTAAGTAATACGATAGCAATTATTTTGGTAGCTCAATCCTATCACTTTCATGATACGCTTGTATTGCTTTCGTTGATATACACGATTGTATGTAGGTGCCTTACGGCAAATGCTGATACAAGGAGCACTATTCTTTTTTAGAAGCCTGTTTTGTATGAACAATCCTAATGTGTGAGATTGCTTAAGTAGTAAGCAATCAGGCATTCATTTACCGTGAGGTGTAGGTATTACAAATAAAAAAAGGCCACGTATGAACGTGGCCTTTAAACACATGTATAGGTTATAATTAATACCCAGGGTTTTGAGCTACTACACCGCTAGTAGCATCTACCTCACGTGCAGGAATTGGCATTACCAATTGATTGCTGTTCCAAGGACGTGTACCTACGTTTAAGTTTAAACGACGTACATCGTGAATACGAACACCTTCAAAAGCTAATTCAATATAACGCTCATTCAATACATCGGCAAGGGTTGGCACAGCTGGCGCTGTAGTACCTGTACGTGTTGTATTACGCACTTGTGCTAAATCGGCCGCTGGCGTTGCACCCACATTGCTACCAAGGCGTACATTACACTCTGCTCGTGTTAAATACATCTCAGCAATACGAATTACTGGTAAGTTTTGAGAGAAAGAACGCCACTTGGCACAATAGGTACCAGGACGTGCACTACGACCAGCGTAGTACCATTCTGTAGATCTCAAATCGCCAGCCGGATAAACAGTTGGAAAGTTAGCTGGTACACGAGCATCGCCACGACCAATACCAGTAATACTAGCAAAGAAGGTAGCCATACCATCGTTGGTTTGACCAGCATTATTTTGATCGTTTTGCTGAATTTCAAAAATGCTTTCAGCGGTGTTTTTATTGCTGAATACAGCAGCTACAGACGCATTCAAACGATACTTATTGCTGTTAATTACCTGATTGGCAGCATTAAGTGCATTGGTATAATCTGCCTTTTGAAGATACACGCGGCTTAAGAATGCAAGCGCTGTGAACTTATCGGCTCTTGTACCATTATCATCTGGAAGTTTTGCTGATGCACTGGTTAAATCGTTGATTACCTGCGTGTATACATCGGCTACTGTTGCTCTGGCAACACGTTCGGCCGCATCGGCTTCGTTGGTAATAGGCTTCGTACGAATTACAACACCGAGTTGTGTGTTACTAGGTGTAGCACCCCATTGCAATCCGTAAAGACGCACTAGTTCGAAATGCATTACACCACGAACAAACAATGCCTCGCCTTCTAATTGGGCACGTAAGCCAGCATCGCTTACCTTACCTAAGTTGGCTATAACAATATTAGCATTGTTAATAGCACGATAGGCTTGAATCCATACACGGCTTGCTTCGCTGTTATCGCGTGTCATGGTTTTGCTGTATACCTGGCGTTGACCTTGGAACGTACCTTGCCAAGTTAAGTAGCGATCAACAGAAGTACTACCAGCTGCGTTGTTACTAGCAAGTAAATCGGCCAGTAAAAACAAGTTAGTACCATATAATTGTCCGGTGCCTAATAGTGAGTAACAACCCACCATAGCACTATTTACATCTTGATCGTTTTGAAAAGCTGTAGTGGCATCAATGTTTTGTTGAGGCTCAACATCTAGCTTTTTGTCGCAGCTTGTAAGCGATAGAACGCCCGCAGCTATACATAATGATAATAATTTATACTTCATAGTTACTTTCAGTTTTTAGATTACAAACCAACGTTAACACCGATTGTGATTGTACGGGCTTGTGGTGGTGTGTAGAAATCGTGACCTAAGTTGATGTTACCAACATATGTAGTGTTCACTTCAGGATCGTAACCCTTGTACTTAGTAAAGGTTAACAAGTTTTGTGCCGCTACGTACACACGTACGCTTTCGAACTTAATGTTCTGAAGTAACTTACGAGGTAAGTTGTAACCAAGATTAACGCTCTTTACACGGAAATAACTACCATCTTGAATCCAGCGGCTGCTCTTACCGGCACCGTTACCTTCGTATAAACGAGGCTGAGGAATATCAGTAACGTCACCTGGCTTTTTCCAGTAGTTCATTTGGTCTACCGTTTGGTTATCGAAGTAGTCACCATTTACACTTTGGAAGAAACCTGCAACATTATATACATCGCCACCACTTACAAACTGGCACTGAATATCTAAATCAAAATTCTTGTAGCTAAAACGGTTGTTCCAACCACCATAGAAATCAGGATTGGGGTTACCCAATACTGTATCAATTGCTGCATTGTAGTTGTTGGTGATTACACCACCAGCACCAAGATAGAGAGCATCACCATTGGCAGGGTCAACACCCATGTACTTACGACCAAAGAATTGACCATAAGGAGCACCTACAGCCAAGCGACCAAGTGTACGCTGACCTGGGGGAACTGGAGCAACTAAACGAGTGATTTCATTCTTGTAGGTAGAAATATTGAATGAGCTAGTCCAACGGAAGTTTTTGTTTTGAATGATTGTAGCATTTAAAACAAACTCCCAACCTGTATTCTTCATATCACCAATGTTTTTGGTGATGCTTGTGAAACCATTGGTAGCAGGCAGTGGACTATTCAATAATAAGTCTTTAGTTTTCTTTGTAAAGAAGTCAATTTCACCTGAAATTCTGTTGTTCAGAAAACCGAAGTCAATACCTAAATCAAACTGATCAGTACTTTCCCAGCTAAGCTTGGTATCACCAATTGAACTTGTAACAATACCTGCTAAATCGGCGTAAGCATTCGCCCCATACAAAGTTCTTGAACTGAAGTTACCAATCTCTGCGTTACCAGTACGGCCATAGCTTGTACGAACTTTTAAGAAGCTCAACCACTTACTATTCTTAAGGAAGTTTTCTTCACTTAAGATCCAGCCAGCACTCAATGCAGGGAAAGCACCATAGCGGTTTTCTTTACCGAAACGAGAGCTACCATCTACACGGAAGCTAGCACCTAACAAATAGCGGTTTAAGAATTTATAGTTAGCACGTGCGAAATAAGATACGAATGTGTACTCTGTTTCTGTAGAAGATCCATTAGAAATAATGGCTGCACTTGCAATACGCGTAAAACGATCGCTAGGAAATGCACGACCTTCAACGCTTGCACCTGTAACAATGCCTTTCTGATATTCGGCACCAGCCAAAACATCGATGTTATGCTTATCTGCAAAAGCTTTATTCCAATTTGCTGTGAAGGTATTGGTGAAGATGCTGCTTGTTGTTTGATCTTCATTTGAAATACCTTCTGGTGCACCATCTAAAGTACGGCGACCTAGGAAACGAGATTCACGTAAGTAATAAAAATCAATACCAGCTTGGTTACGTAAGGTTAACCCTGGAGCAACATTCCACTCAACAAATGCATTACTGATAGTACGGTAAATTTTGTTAAGGTTACGATTGCTACCTTCTAATTCAATCAGGTTGTTATAATAAAGCGTGTTTTGATTGTTTAAACCTGTTGTAGGATCAATCAAAGGTTGAATAGGAGGTAATGCATTTAACTGCAAAGGATTACTAAATGCGTTATCGCTAGGAACACGGAAATTATTGGTTTGGTTCAACGATAAGTTGGCACCAATTTTTACTTTTTTGCTAATAGAGTGTTCAACATTCAAACGTCCAGTACCACGTGTTAAGCGGTTACCGATAATAATACCTACTTGATCGTTCCAGCTACCACTTACCAAGAAGCGTGTTTTAGCATCGCCACCTGTTACAGAAACGTTGTATTGCTGAATAGACCCTTTTTGAAATGCTTGATCGGCCCAGTTAACATCATTATTGCTTGCCCAATCATTGGTACCTGTATTATCTATAAATTCACTTTCTGCATCTAAGCCTACGTTATCAGCAGCAGCGCCAAATAATTCACGGTACTGTGCAGCATTTAAGAATTCGGCCTTACGCGTAGGATCGCTCCAGCCACCAAAAACACCTGCACTCACTTTTGTTTTACCTTGCTTACCACTTTTGGTAGTAACTAATAATACACCATTGCTTGCACGGCTACCATAAATAGCAGCAGCAGCAGCATCTTTCAACACTTCAATACTTTCAATATCGTCGGGGTTGATAGATGCAAGCGGATTATCAGGTTCAGTTGCAGTACCAAGTGCCTGGCTAACAACGGGCACACCATCAATCACTACGAAAGGTTGTTGGTTAGCACTAATAGAGCTGATACCACGAACACGAATGTTCAACCCCTGACCTAACTTACCACTACCAGAGTTAATAAATACACCGGCAGCACGGCCTTGTAGTGCTTGTTCAAATGACGGTAAAGGAAGGTTAGCAAATTCTTTGCTCGTAACACGAGCTACAGAACTAGTTACCTCCTTTTTAATTTTTGTACCATAACCCACTACCACTACTTCGCTTAAACTCTTATCATCGGCAGTAAGCTTAACTGTCATGGGTGTGCTACCTACTGGCAAATCAATGCTTGCGTAACCAATGTAAGTGAAAGTGAGGATTTTTGTAGCAGACGGTACACTTAGCTTAAAACTACCATCACTCAATGTGAGGGCGCCGCCTGTTTTGCTACCTTTAGGTGTTACAGCAACACCTTCTAGTGGTGCGCCGCTACTGGCATCGGTAACCTTACCAGATACCTCTTTGCTCTGAGCCCATACATTACATATGGTTACAATGCTCAACAGCAGTAAGAACAGTTTTCTCATGCTTGGGTTTTTTGTGATCAAATACAAAAAAAGTTGATTCGTACTTTTTAGGCC
>DMPB01000184.1:55382-55719 GCA_003456175.1 Chitinophagaceae bacterium
TGATTCGTACTTTTTAGGCTCCAAATTTGAAGCTTTTGTTAAAATTCGACAAATTTTGTTAAAATTTTCCAAATGGAGACAAAAAAAGCCGTGCAATTAGCTGCACGGCTCCACATTAAAATAACATTTAAAAAATCTACCTACTCTCTATCACGGTTACCCAAGAAAATCAAAACATACTGCACCAAGGTAGCAATCGATGCTAACGCAGCTACAACGTAAGTCATCGCTGCCCATTTTAAAGCATCTTTTGCGCCATCATACTCCTCACCACGGCGGGTAATATTGGTTTCATTTAACCAAACCAAGGCTCGGCGACTCGCATCAAACTCAACTG
>DMPB01000184.1:55950-57914 GCA_003456175.1 Chitinophagaceae bacterium
CGCATCAAACTCAACTGGTAAAGTAATTACCGAAAAAATGGTGGTAACTGCGAATAAGCCAATACCAACTAATAATAATGATGGAAAGGTGTTAATCATTAACACACCACCCATTAATACCCAACCTACAATATTGCTACTAAACTGTACGGCAGGTACTAGCTTACTACGCATTTGTAACCAAGTATAGGCGGTTGCATGTTGTACGGCGTGGCCACATTCATGAGCTGCTACCGCCGCCGCCGCAATACTATTGCCATGATACACATCGGGGCTCAAATTCACAGTTTTATCTGTGGGGTTATAATGGTCGCTTAAAAAACCATCTACAGAAATCACCTTTACATCGTAAATACCATTTTCCCGTAGCATTTTCTCCGCTACTTCTTTTCCCGTAAGGCCACTCGTTAAGGGCACTTGGCTATAGTTGTTAAACTTGCTCTTCAGCACGCTTGAAACAATAAAACTGATCGCTACAAACAGCAACGATACCAACATTACAGACATTGTCATAATTATAGAATTAACCTCTAAATACTTAAGTTACAAATCTACTGCCAATTGATTAGCATTGCTTGTGGCCTTACGGCAAATGAAAAACGCAGCCACAACGGCAGAAAAACCACGATTTAGAACTAAAATAAGTCAAAATGACTGCATTTATTCTACTTTAACATTGTGTTTCAACCCTAGGCGACTTACGTCAGTGTGGGAAAATTTATTTGGATATACAGCGGTTGTTTGTAATTTAGTGCCTGAATTTAATGGGTTAGTAAGTAAGAGAGCTGGCATTCTTGCCGGCTTTCTCGTTTTATAACAGACACTAATTTATCCTTCTATTTTCAGTACAATTTTTCCGAACTGACTGTTATCATCCATTTTTCTAATCGCTTGCTCTGCACTTTCTAATGGCAACACCGCATCTATCACAGGTTTAATCTGGTGTTTTTCGAATAGCTGTATCATTGCTTTAAACTCTTCGGGTGTACCCATCGTAGTGCCTAAAATTTGTAATTGCTTCCAATATGCTTTTTGCGGATTAATGTTTGTAATAGCACCTTGTGTGCCACCAAAGAAAACAATACGTGCACTTGGTTTAGCTAAATCAATAAAATGTTTGAAACCATCGCCGGCAGCACTATCTACAATAACATCAAAACCTTCAACAGCAGCTTGAAATAACTTATGCCAACCACTGGTTTTATAATTCACACCGAGCTTAGCGCCTAACTGTATAGCACGTGTAATTTTTTCATCGCTACCGCTAGTTACATAAACATTGGCACCTATGGCTACAGCCATTTGCAACATCAATAATGCCACACCACCTCCAATACCCGTTATTAAAACATTATCACCAGGTTGTAATTGTCCTTTCGTAAATAATGCTCTGTAGCCAGTTAGCCCCGCTAATGGTATGGCCGAGGCTTCTTCCCAAGATAAATATGCTGGTTTTAGATGTATGTATGAAGCCGGCACTTTAACATGTGTTGCAAAACAACCATCGTTCGGCAGCCCAAGTATGCTAAAATTGCGACTATGAAAATTAGGATTATCACCCCAATGCATACCCGGATTAATAATTACCGACCGACCAATCCAATCGTTACTAACGCCTTCCCCTACTGCACTTACAATGCCGCTGCCATCGCTACCTAAAATAATGGGATAACGTAAGTTAGCATACATGCCTTGTTGTATCCACCAATCTCTATGATTGAGTGCTGCTGCATGTAAGGCAATTACTACTTCACCTTCGCCAGCAACAGGTGTGGCTACCTCTTGTAATACCAGTGGTTGTAACTTATCTACACAAACCATTGCTTTCATACATAAGAATATTTACCGTAAGGAAAAAACATTTGCCGTAAGGCTATTTTATACTGCCGACCTTCCCACATGCAAGCGATAAGCTACCAATGCCATACACAAAATACTACTCAACACTAAATGCGATGGTTGTG
>DMPB01000189.1:0-471 GCA_003456175.1 Chitinophagaceae bacterium
GGTGTATCAAAATCGGGTTCACCTAAACTTAAATCTACAATGTCAAAGCCTTGTGCTCTTAATTCGCGGCCAAGCTTGGCCATTTTCAATGTTTCAGGCTCGTTAAAACGCTCTAAGCGGCTCGAAAGTTGCATACGCTTTGCTTTAAGGTAAAGCACAAATCTAAGGGGAAAGCTAACAGTTGTTCAGTTTTTTTCGGGGTAATGATGCGGCTTTGATATACCTTACGGTAAATGAATGGCTGCGTATGCATTTGCCGTAGGGCATAAAAAATCCCCAATCGAAATGATTGGGGACATACCACACACTATACAGCCCTTCACCACAACATCAACCACACTGTATGCTGTAATTAGTTATGTGTTATAATGCTTGCATTCAAAGCTTGGCTACCTGAACCACTCAATAAGCCACGGGCAAATAAAGTATAAATTTTACCTGCTTGTAAGGTTACGTTTGGTACAGATAATG
>DMPB01000189.1:716-6381 GCA_003456175.1 Chitinophagaceae bacterium
CGATAATGCAATAGTTGTAGTGCCATTCACACGTACGTTTAAGGTTACAGTGCCTGCATCTACCGGCGTAAAATTCTGTAAGCTAACATTGGTAAATTGGTCGTTGAAGCTACGGTTGCTGAACAATGCAGTGGTGCTGCCTTGAGGTACAATATCTACCGCTGGAGCATCGGGACTAAAATGAAAAAAGCGGACATGGGCTTTGCCTGCTGCCGGATTGGTAAGATCGTCGGTTACAAGGGCTGCACCAATAGACGCTACACGGTTGATGGCAAATACCGAGTAGGCTTTGTTGCCTTCTAGGTTGGCTGTTGCATCAATTACATTGGTAGTGGTGCCAGTTGGCGATACTTGAATACGTGTAGTACCAGCATTTACCGTAAGGTAATCACTAACGCCAGGGAAAGGAACGTTGGTGAGGGCACTTGGTAAGCTGCCATTCACACGTACATCAACCGCCGGGGCATCGGGACTGGCATGGATAACACGTACTCTTGCTTGTGCTGGTGCAGGGGTGTCATCGTCGTTGTTACAACTAGCAACAAAAGTGGTGAGGCCGGCAAGCCATAATAGGCTTAATAGTGTTCTTTTCATACGTAACAATTTGGTTTATTAGTGTTTGCATAATAGAACCGTATTGTTTAACTTTTGTTGCCTGTTGGTTAAACGCTTTAAGGAATCATTAACATTTTGAAACCGGGTTGCATTTTTTTGGGATGTGTTTTTTCGTAGTTATAAATGGCTTGTCCGAGTTGTTTCATAAACGGAAAGCCAACGGTTTCATATTCATATTGGTCATCATTATAAATACCGTCGCTGTTGCAACTAATTGTAGCACTCAACATAAACTCAATATGGTGTTCGGTATCAACGAAATAAGCTACATCAATTAAAAATCCATATGCATCGCCTACTTTGTTGAAAATGTGCAGGTTAGGGTTGGGTGCTACTTTTTCACTACCGTAATACAAAAACTTGCAGTAGGTATCCCACTGCTCTTTAGGATTGTAATTTCCCGACTGCGGATAGCTTCGCATCCATTTGTACAGTAGTGCGTAGTCGCTATCGTTTAAATTGAAACGTTGTTTTGCCGGCACAGCATTAGGGAACATTACCGAACGTAACATTTGGTGTAAGTCGGCTAGTGATACTCTGTTTTTGGTAGTGAAAGGAAATGGCTCGTTTATGAGTTGGCCACCACGCATATAGCCTTTGCCCAGCGCCACGGGTTGTTCAGGAAAAACTACATTACTGTATGCTGCCGGCTTTTCAAATAGTATGCGGCCGCTGGTATCCACAAAACGTATGGCATTGGTATGTCGTTGCTGCTCATCGTTCATAGCAACCGATAGGCGGTGTCTTATAACGGCATTGGGGTAACCTTTAGCGGTTAGTTGATTTTGAATGTATTGTTGACCAAGTAGTTCGTAGAGTCGGTTGTAAGCATCGTTATCGCTCACCAAAAAAATTTCTTTAATGTAGTTGGCTACCGTTGGGGCTCCATTGTTGCTGAAGGCGTCGTTCAGAATTTGTTGCTGTCCTTTAAAACTACTATCGGTAAGCATGGGTGTATGTGCATTTACCGTAAGGTGTTTTAATGTGTTCAAATACTCTAAAGCCAAAAAAGCAACAGGCATTTTAACTGTGCTTGCCGGATAGAAATAATTGCTATCGTTAACATTATAGTGGTAATCGGTGAAGTGTGGACGATTATTTTCATCTCTATGCACTTGCGTGTAAATGATTTGAATATTCCGTGCCTTTTTTGCAGCAGCAAAAGGTTGTAGTTGTGGTGTTTGCATAATACTATCAAGTATATGCGGTTGTGGCGCTACCATTAAATGTCGTTTATATACAGAACAACTGATGCTACTAATAATAGCGAAAGCAATAAAAATACGTTTCATATGCTTGAGGCTTATTACAATAGTACTTCAAAATATGCTGGCTATAAAGACTGTATGTTTGCATTATGCAAAAAGTTTGGTTGACTCACTTGGGTACAAAAGCTTACAAAGAGGTGTGGGACCTACAAGAGCAGTTGTTACAACAAAATGTACAACGCAAAAGTAGGGGCGAAGCTACGCAGCATCATTTGCTGTTGGTTGAACATCCGCCGGTATATACATTAGGTAAAAGTGGCAAAAAAGAACATGTATTGATTAGCGATGATGAACGAATAGCGAAAGGAATTGAGTTTTTTCAAATTAATCGAGGTGGTGATATTACCTTTCATGGTCCTGGACAAATTGTTGGTTACCCGATTTTAGATTTAGAGCATTTTAAAACCGACTTAGGTTGGTATCTCCGTACACTCGAAGAGGTAATGATACAAACCTTGGCACATTATGGTATTATAGGCGGAAGAAGTACAGGCGAAACCGGTGCGTGGATTGAGCCTGAATTTCCCGAAAAAGCTCGTAAAATTTGTGCTATGGGTATTCGTTGCAGTCGATGGATTACCATGCATGGTTGGGCTTTTAATGTAAATACTGACTTGCGCTATTTCGATTATATTGTTCCATGTGGGATTAAAGGAAAGGCGGTGGCTAGCTTGCATCAAGAAGTGGGGCACGAATTACAAATGCAGGAAGTGGAAAATGTAATGTTAGCAAAGTTTGCACAGTTGTTTAATGTAGTGTTTGAGTCACTATCTAAAGAGCTTTTACTTCCTATATCCATAACAAAAAAATAAAAATAAAAAAAAGATATTTTTATTTTTTCTGTTAGTTATATTTTCTATATTTGACTTGTAGCCACTGCACATCATTCGTGCGGTGGCTATTGTGTTTTAAGCCCTTTGGTACTCACCCCTACCTGAGAAAATATAATTAACTGCTATGAATTATAAATATTTAGGCAATGCACTAGACTTGTTTAAATATGATTTTATTACTTATTTGACAAGAAAAAGTAATGCCGAACTTTTTTATATACCAATGTGGACAACTCCAGAAAAAAAGCAACGCGATCCTAAATACGCTTTGTATGAAGTTGGAAGGTACAATACATTGCTAATGGATTTTTTGAAAAAAGCAAATGAAGACAACAGTATAATACAATTGAGTGATGTTATTACTTTTCTGAAACAAGAAGGAGTGATATTAAATTACATTACACAGGATATTAATCTTTCGAATAGTGGCTTGTACATAGCAGATAGTCATGCTTTTTTTACTGGTGAAAAAGTATTTAGAGATTTATATTTCAATCAAGCGTGTCAGTACTTATTAAAAAATAAAAATAAGAAGTTGATTTTTATTGACCCTGACGTTGGAATTGACAACGGTACATCTCAAAGATTTAGAAAATGTCCTCAAATGTATTTTACAATTTCTGAGCTGAAATGTGTACTTAAAAATAAAGGTGTAAATGATATGTTATGTTTTTTTCAACACTTAGGGAATCCTAAAAAAACATTAGAGCAAAAAATTGAAGAAGTCAAAGGGCATATAGATGAGAATATAATTGCCCTTAGATATAGGAGAATTAGTATGGCGTTGGTAATATTCTTGAATAAAAATGACTTGTACACGTTATCTAAGATACAGGATTATGCTAGTAAGTATTCTCTCGATTTTTTAATATAAAACTAAATTTTATGTCAACATTCATTTTTAAGTCTAGTTATTTACTTCGAGTAATTGAGGGGGATTGGAATCCATTTACGCCTAACGTAATTGAAATTTCAGAATCCAAAATAGAAGCACGTAGAAGAAATTGGTATTTAATCTCTACTGATAAGCAGAATTATCATTTTCAGAATATTTCTGGAGTTGAGCTCAACAAAAATCTTTTTGGTGCAGTTGTAAAAATTTATACAAATGGTGGTGGAAAAATTGTTATGCATGGTTTTTCTAAAAGTAAAGCAAATGAAATTCTCAGTATTTGTGAAAAGCATATCAATAATCATTCACAAAAGAGTGTTTCTGATACAATTAGTAATGCAGTAGCAGCAGCAATGAGAACAGGAAAAGCATCTAGTGGTGCAAGTATTTCAGATGAAATTAGACAATTAAAGGCTCTGTTAGATGATGAGATAATTACTAAAGATGAATTCGAGTATAAAAAAAATGAATTATTATTTAATCAAAATTAAAACTAGTTTTATATGTATATTGGAGTAGACGGTTGCAAAGCAGGTTGGCTTGCAGTTGATTTTTATAAGCAACAATTTCAGGTTGCAAGTTTATTCTCTGAATTAACTGAGAATTTATCAACAACAGAATCAAAAGTATTAGTAGACATACCCATTGGATTACCTTCTTCCAATGAAGGTTTTAATAAGGATAGAGATTGCGACTTAAAATCTAGGAGTTTGTTGCAAAGAAGAAAGTCTTCTGTCTTCCCTGTTCCAGTACGTGAAGCTTTGGGAGCAGGGATTTATGAAAAGGCATCTTTGATCAATAAAAAAATTCTTGGAAAAGGTTTGAGCAAGCAGTCTTATGCCATAATGGATAAAATAAAACAAGTAGATGATTTTATTATTAATCAAATACGATTTGAATCCAGTAAAAATCCTCAGATAGTAGTATTTGAATCACATCCTGAAATAGCATTTTGGGGATTAAATGGTGGCGTAGAAATGCATTTCGCAAAGAGAACAACGGAAGGTCAAAAGGAAAGAATTTATCTATTAGATTCTATTGAAAGAGGTGCATTATCTTTTTTCAACGAGGTGTTGAAACGTACCAATAGAAGCCATGTTGCAGCAGACGATATAATTGATGCTATTTGTCTATCAATAACTTGTAACTTATTACATAAAAAGAGAGAAAAGGCTGCTACTGTTAACGGTCTTAAGCAAGAAGATGCTCTTGGAGTAATTATGGATATCCATTATGTTAAAATGTAACTAACAATATTCACAACCTAATATTTCTAACAACCTTAAACCCTAACACTCATTAGTTTTTGCCAAATTTCATTACTTTTGCAGCCTAAAATTGGCAATAATGATAGCACAAGTAGCAGTAATTGGCGCAGGTACCATGGGTAATGGTATTGCACACGTATTTGCACAATACGGTTTTAAAGTTCAGTTGATTGATGTTAATGAAGCACAATTACAAAAAGCACTCGCCACCATCACTAAAAATATGGATCGCCAAGTGGCGAAAGGTGTTATCAGCGAAGCCGATAAACAAGCTGCTTTAGCGAATTTATCACTAGAAACTAACTTAGCTAAAGGTGTTGCCAGTGCCGATTTAGTGGTAGAGGCAGCCACCGAAAACGTAGCCATAAAACTTGATATTTTCAAGCAAATCGATGCTGCTGCACCGGCTCATTGTATTTTGGCAAGTAATACTTCTTCTATTTCTATTACAAAAATTGGTGCGGCAACACAGCGTCCGAATAAGGTGATTGGGATGCATTTTATGAATCCCGTCCCAATGAAGCCGATGGTTGAAACCATTCGCGGCTATCATACCTCCGATGAAACAATTGAGACAGCAAAGAAATTGTTAGCTCAGATGGGCAAGGAATGTATTCTCGTTAATGACTCGCCAGGATTTGTTTCTAACCGCGTACTGATGTTAACCATTAATGAAGCTATTTTTATCCTACAAGAACAAGTCGCTTCAGCATCAGAGGTGGATAGAATTTTCAAAACTTGCTTTGGTCACAAAATGGGACCGCTAGAAACTGCTGACTTGATTGGGTT
>DMPB01000147.1:0-862 GCA_003456175.1 Chitinophagaceae bacterium
GCCTAATGGTAGTAATGGTACACCATTCTCAGCTCGCTTCCATAGTTTTGGTACTACAACAGGCCAAACAGGTAGCTTAGATATTTATTTCAACGGTGCCGGAGCAGTAGCTACTAAGCGTTTAAGTTACGATACTTACAACTCAACTGGAAACGATTCTTTAGTAATACTACTCTCTACAGATGGTGGTGTTACATTTAACAGAATTGACTCTGCTAGAAGTGGTACTGCCGCTTGGAGAAGTAAGCAAGTGCAGTTCAATACCAATTCAGCCACTTGCGTAATACGCTTCATGGGTTATGGCGTAGCATCTTCTGGTGATATTGGGTTAGATAATGTTAGAATCAACGAGCTGCCTCCTTGTGCTGGTACTCCAACTGCTGGTACTATTACCCGCACCAATAGTACTGATACAGTAGCTTGTTCTGGATTCACTTTTGTATTTAATGCTACTGGTCAAAGTTCTACCGATAATCAAGGTATTTCATACCAGTGGGAGTTTTCTACAGACAGTGTTAACTGGTCGCCAGTACCTGGAGCGGTTACTGTACCTGTAACTATTGTCACACCTGCTATCTTTAACGGTGGTTTCTATCGTTTAGCAGTTACATGTTCTAACGGTGGTGCTGTTGCCTACAGTAATGGCTTGAAGTTTGTTGCACCGCCTGTAACATATGCAACATTACCCGTTATTGAGCGTTTTGAAAGTGCATGGGTTAATGTGTGTGCTACTAGAGATGTACCAAACAACTCATGGAGAAACCGTTACCCTGTAACAGATAGCTCTTGGAGAAGAAGTGATGATGGTGCCGCGGCTAACTGGGGTTCTGCAACGTTGTACGGTTACACACCAACGGGTAGC
>DMPB01000147.1:1108-3780 GCA_003456175.1 Chitinophagaceae bacterium
GGTAGCAATGGTTCGGCATTCTCGGCACGTTTCCACTCAGGAAATGTTAGCGCAGGTCGCCGTGGTGCATTATCATTGTTCTTCAATGGTAATACAACGGGTAACCTCAAGCGCTTAAGCTACGATGTAATCAATACAAGTGGAACTGATTCTTTAATTGTAGAATTATCTACGGATGGCGGTAATACTTTTAGCGTAATTGATACCGCAGCATCTACTGCTGGTGGTTGGAGAAACAAAGTTGTATTCTTCTCAACTACCTCTGCTAACTCAGTGTTGAGATTTACAGGTAGAGCAGATTTCGGTAGTACTGATATTGGTTTAGATAGTGTTCGTTTAGAAGAATTGCCTCCTTGTACAGGTTCTCCAAACGCTGGTACTATTGCTGTTAATTCTTCGTCTGTATGTACTGGTAGCGTAGTTAACTTTACCGTAAGCGGTCATACAACGCTACAATCTGGCTTAACATACAAGTGGCAAGAATCTGATAATAACAGCTTGTGGAACGATATCGCTGGTACACAAAGTGCTACAACTGCGAATTACACATTCACTGTACCTGCGAACTATACCTCTAAATACTATCGTTTAGCTGTAAGTTGTAACAATGGTTCTTTTGTATTTAGTAATAGCATTCAGTTAACTGTACCTACTATCAGCTATGCAGCAATACCTTATACGCAAAGCTTTGAAAGCGTGTGGTCAAATGGTTGTAGTACTAGAGATGTACCTGAGGCTGGATTCTGGAGAAACACACCATTCACAGGTAATACAAGCTGGAGAAGAGATAATGACACTACTGGTGGTGGTTGGACCAACATGAACAACCCAGCTGCACCAACAGGTGCAAGTGCTAGCAGCCGTTATGCTCGTTTCCACAGTAGCATTCTAACAACTGGTACTGGTACTTTCGATTTATTCTTAAATTGTACTACTGGTAACGCAACTAAAGAAGTGAAGTTCTTCTATGCCAATACCAATGGTACTGATTCATTAAGAGTATTCGTTTCAACAAATGGTGGTACGAGCTTTAGCCCTATTGGGTCAGTATTAACAACATCTAATGCTACCAACTTCTGGGATGAGGTGTCAATACCATTTACTTCTACAAGTGCTACTACTGTTGTACGCTTTGTAGCTTATGCGACTGGTACTAACACATCTGATATTGGTATCGATGAAGTGTCTGTGAGTGCAGTTGATTGTGCACAGCCACAAAACGTTCAAGTTACAGCTATAACGCCAGCAGGTGCTGGTGCTACAAGAGCAACGGTTACTTGGAATAACGTAGCTGGTAACTTAGGATATGAAATTGCGTTTGCTGCTACTAACACACCGCCTTCATTTGGCGATGTGGTATTGCCGAACACAGTTACTTACCTAGATACCACTAACGTTCCTGCCAATAGCAATGCTTTTGCATTCGTTAGAACATTCTGTGCTGGCGGTGCTACAAGTAGCTGGGCAGTTGTACCGTTCGTTGCACCATGTGCTGTAGGTGCAATACCATACAACGAAGGCTTCGAAAGTATTACAACAGCTAATACCTTACCAGAGTGTATGAGTGCAACGCAGTTGGGTACGCTTACACTTACCTACTTAAGTCGTCAAACAACATACTTCCGCAAGCCTAGAAGTGGTACTAAGTTTGCATCTTTCCTTTACAGTACAACCAATCGTCATTTGTTCTCTCGTCCATTGTTATTACAAGCGGGTGTTCAATATGGGGCGGAAGTTTGGTACGTATCAGATGGTACTAATATTGCAGGTTGGGATTCATTGAAGCTTCAAATAGCAACAAGCCAATCTCAAGCAGGTATTATTCAGTCTTTAGCTCGTGTTGCTCCTGTACCAAATTCAAATGTCGATACTAACTATGTTCGAGTAGCGGGTAACTTCACGCCAACAACAACAGGAGTATACTATCTAACAGTATCAGCATATGGTAATTCAGCACCTTGGTATTTGAGTTTCGATGATCTACAATTAGCACCAGGTAATGCACTTCCTGTAACAATTAGTAGTTTCACTGCTGAGCGTAAGGGTAGTACTAACTTGCTACAATGGATCACAAGTACTGAAGCTAATAACCTTGGTTTTGAAATTGAACGCAGTGCCGATGGACGTAACTTCACTAAAGTGGGTTATGTTGCTAGCAGTGCTACCAATGGTAACAGTACACAGCCTATTAGTTACAACTTTACAGATGCCTTACCATTAACTGGTAACAATTACTACCGCTTGAAGCAAATCGATAAAGATGGCAAAACAAGCTACAGTAATATTGCACTTGTAAAAGGTAACTTCGGCAAAGAGTTAACGTTAACTGCCGTGTATCCGAACCCTGCTACTACTACCTTAAACGTGTTAATGAATGCACCAGCATTTAGCAAAACACAAATTGTAGTAACAGATTTGGCTGGTAAAGTATTAAACACATACAACTATCAGTTAAATGCAGGCGATAACACACTAAGCGTTAATGTAGCTGCATTACCAAGCGGAACTTACCTCATCAAAGCTATTTGCGACAATGGTTGCGAATCTGCAGTGAAGAAGTTCTTCAAGCAATAACACAATATTTACCTTACGGTAAATAAATACGAGTGGCACCCTTTCGGGTGCCACTTTTGTTAACACCCTATTCCGGCCTAATTTTGCGTTATGAGTAA
>DMPB01000147.1:4011-4984 GCA_003456175.1 Chitinophagaceae bacterium
GTAAATATCTGTTGGTTGGGCTTGGAAATATTGGTGCCGAATACGAACATACCAGGCATAATATTGGTTTTGATGTGGTAGATGCCTTTGCTAAAAAGCATGGTGGTGTATTCGCTGTGCAACGCTTGGCAGAAGTGGCAGAAGTAAAATGGAAGGGAAAAACTTTTATCTGCATCAAGCCAACAACTTATATGAACCTTAGCGGTAAGGCGTTTAAATATTGGATGGATAAAGAGAAAATAAACATCGAAAACACACTTACTATCGTAGATGATTTAGCACTGCCCATAGAAAAGATAAGATTACGCGGTAGTGGTAGTGCTGCAGGGCACAATGGCTTGAAAGATATCGAAACTACACTTGGTAGCAACGCATATCCAAAGCTTCGTTTCGGCATTGGTAGCGATTATCCTAAAGGCAGGCAAGTTGATTTTGTACTTGGCCGCTGGCATAGCAAAGAACAACCAATCATCAACCAAAAAATCGACATTTGCGTAAGCGTTATTGAACAGTGGGCAAGTATAGGGTTAGAAAAAACCATGAACACTGCGAATGCAGCTAGTGTAAGTATATGATAGCATGTATGAATTAGTAAGTTTTAGTTATATTGAAACACCAAAATAGTATCTATGAAAATTTTCTGTGTAGGTCGTAACTATGCTGAACATGCGAAGGAGCTGAAAAACGATATTCCAGAAGAGCCAGTAATTTTTATTAAGCCCAAAACAGCTTTGGTGCAAAATGGTGTGCCTTTCTATTATCCAGAATTCACCAACGAACTGCATTACGAAGCCGAGTTAGTGCTGCGAGTAAGTAAAAACGGTCGACATATTTTACCCAAAAACGCTTTTCGGTATTTCGATGCTGTAACTGTTGGTATCGATTTTACCGCAAGGGATATTCAATCAGAATTGAAGAAAAAAGGCCTGCCTTGGGAAAAAGCCAAAGCTTGGGATGGTAGTGCTATTATCGG
>DMPB01000104.1:0-2978 GCA_003456175.1 Chitinophagaceae bacterium
GTTAATGGTAATGGCATTAACACCTGTACTACGCGGACGGCTAAAGTCTTCTAGATCAGTTTTTTTGATGATGCCTTTCTTCGTACAAAGCACAATGTACTTGTCTTGAATGGCTTCTTTATCTTCTAAATTAGGCACGCTAATAATAGCACGTACTTTATCATCGGTTGGTAGCTGAATAAGGTTTTGTATTGCTCTACCCTTGCTTTGTTTTTCGCCTTCTGGTATCTCGTATACCCTTAGCCAATAACAACGTCCAAGCTCTGTAAAGAATAGCAAATAATCGTGGGTACTTGCCACAAATAAATGCTCTACAAAATCTTCTTCTCTTGTTTTGCTACCAATAGCACCACGGCCACCGCGGCGCTGTTGGCGGTATTCACTAGCACTTGTACGCTTGATATAACCCAGATGACTTATAGTAATAACAACATCTTCTTTCTCAATCAGGTCTTCAATACGCATTTCGTCTGCGAGGTATTGAATTTCACTCAATCGAGGAGAACCAAACTTTGCTTTTACTTCTAAAAGCTCCGTTTTAATTAAATCATAACGCAAGTCTTCACTTGCTAACAATTGCTTCAAACGAGCAATAGTATTCATCAGTTCGTTAAACTCTTCTACAATTTTCTCTCTTTCAAGTCCTGTTAAGCGTTGCAAGCGTAATTCTAAAATTGCTTGTACTTGCTTTTCGCTCAAACCAATGCTTTGCTGATAGTGTTCAATGGCATTTTCGTTGAATAAACCTTGCGGTAAATGCCAATTATCGGTAACGCTTTTTTCAATCAAGCGTGTTTTAGCTTCGTCAGGTGTTTTACTACTACGAATAATAGAAATAGCCGCATCTAAATGGTCTTCATCTTGAATGGTTTTAAGATAACCTTCCAAAATGTGAGCCCTTTCTTCTGCTTTTTTAAGTTCAAACTTGCTTCTCCGAATTACCACATCCATTCTAAAATCAATAAACTCCACAATCAAATCGCGGATGTTCATAATCTTAGGGCGGCCTTTACTTAATGCAACATTATTTATACCGAAACTGGTTTGCAGTTCTGTGTATTTATACAAGTGATTAATAACCACCTGTGCAACAGCATCACGTTTTAAATCTACTACAATACGAACACCTTCACGCATGTTACTCTCGTTATTCACGTGAGCAATGCCTTCTAGTGTTTTATCATTTACTAGCTGTCCTATTTTGTCAGTCAGCGAGTCTAGGCCTACTTGATACGGTACCGAGGTAATAACAATTTGTTCTCTTCCGCTTGGCTTTGTTTCAACATGGCACTTACCACGAACTACTACACGGCCACGACCAGTAAGCAAGCCTTGACGCACACCTTCCATACCAAAAATGATACCTCCGGTTGGGAAGTCAGGAGCCTTAACATAGTTAATCAACTCTTCGGCAGTAATAGCTCTATTATCGATGTAAGCAATACAGCCGTCTACCACTTCGCTGAGGTTGTGCGGCATCATATTAGTTGCCATACCAACAGCAATACCGCTACTACCATTAACAAGTAACTGCGGGATACGCGTTGGCAGTACAGTTGGCTCTTTCAAGCTATCATCGAAATTCAGCTGAAAGTCAACGGTATCTTTCTCTATATCCTCCAATAAGGCTTCGGCGAATTTATGTAAGCGAACCTCAGTATAACGCATGGCCGCCGGAGGGTCGCCATCTTGGTTGCCGAAGTTACCCTGACCTTCTACCAAAATATTCCGCATGGTAAAGGGCTGTGCCATACGTACCAGAGTATCGTAAATACTAGAGTCGCCGTGAGGGTGATACTTACCCATTACCTCACCTACAATACGGGCACTTTTTTTGAAAGGCTTATTACTATTGTTACCCAACTCGTTCATGGCGTACAACACACGGCGGTGTACGGGTTTGAAACCATCTCTGGCATCGGGTAAGGCTCGTCCTACAATCACACTCATAGAGTAGTCGATGTAGGCAGTTTTCATTTGTTCTTCAATATTCACCTGCACCACACGGTCGTTATCGTTTGTGGGTTGCGGTAGTAACTCATTGTTTTCTTCCATAGCTGCTAAATAAGGCAAAAATCCACGTTGGAGTGGGTTGGCGAAGATACTTTTTACCCCTGTAAATACCTACTAAATCGGCGGCATTTATCCACATTCCGGTTGTTGGCCTGCCTTACGGCAAATGAAGTTACGCACGGGTATTAGCGAAAGCATTTACGTAAGTACAACCAACCCCAAAACATGCTTTACGTGGCATATTTGCTTACATTGTGCCCATGAAAATGATTGTTGTTTTTGGTGCCGGAAAAAGTGCTACCGCACTAATCTCGTACCTTAGAAATGTTGCCATTGAAAAAAACTGGAAGTTAATTGTTGCCGATACCAACCTCGAAACCATTGAGGCGAAACTAGGCACACCTCACAACCTATTGCAAGCGGTGGCTTGCGATGTTACCGATGCGGCACAGCGAGCTGCTATTATTCAGGTAGCCGATGTGGTTATTTCGCTGATGCCGCCGCAGCTTCACTTTTTAATAGCACAAGATTGTATAACGTTTAGTAAGCACCTGCTTACGGCAAGTTATGTAGATGATAACATGCGTAGCCTTGCCGATGCTGCTAAAGCGAAAGAGTTACTTTTTTTGTGTGAAATGGGCTTAGATCCTGGTATTGATCATATGAGTGCCATGGAAATGATTCATAGAATTCAGGCGAAAGGTGGTAGAATAACAGGTTTTTACAGTCATTGTGGTGGTTTGGTAGCTCCAGAAAGCGATGATAATCCTTGGCATTACAAGATTAGCTGGAATCCTAAAAATGTGGTTGATGCTGGTAAAGCAGGCGCCCGTTTCTGGAAAAATGGCCAGCTGGTAGAACTTCCCTATGAGCAAGTATTTGAACAAACACAACATGTTACCGTGGCTGGCTTAGGTAGTTTTACTGCTTATTCGAATCGTGATAGTGTGAGTTATATGTCTTTG
>DMPB01000104.1:3280-4171 GCA_003456175.1 Chitinophagaceae bacterium
TGGCGCCATGTGCTTCAAAAAGGACTTACCAACAACACTGTTCAGCTGAATAAGCATCAACTAACGGGCTTGGGGTTATACCTCTACAACACGCCAGCAACACAAGAAAGTGTAGATTGGTACAACGATATTTTTGATGGCAAAGCCGAGCAGGCATTGGCCTTAATAAACACCATTAATGAGCTACAAACTACCATTGAACAAACGATTGCCGAAGGGTTGATTAAAGATGGAAAAATCCTTACGGTAAATGAAAATGGTACCATGCAAGAACATAACCTCGTTCAAGAGCTAAATGAGGCTCAACAACAATTGCATGAATTAGCACCTAATGCTACTACCCTGCTTGATCAAATGATGTATTTGTTTTGGTCGCACGAAGATGCTTTGCCTTTTGAAACTGCTACGCCTGCCCAAGCTTTACAATACCTACTAGAGCAGCGATTGGCACTACAACCTACCGATAAAGACATGGTAGTAATGCAACACGAAATTGAATATGAGTGCGATAACATTTGCCGTAAGGCTACTGCCAGCTTGGTACTAAAAGGAACCGATGCTATGCATACAGCTATGGCACAAACGGTTGGCTTACCGCTTGGTATAGCTGCTGTTCAACTATTAGAAGGTAATATTCAACTTCGCGGATTACATATTCCGATTGAGCCTGCCATTTATGAGCTTGTATTGCAAGCGTTACAAGCACATGGTATTGCGTTTGAAGAATTTGATATGGCTGTTGTATAAAAATTTTTTTAAAAGAATGAACGCTGCTATATTGCTTCACACGATTTAACCAGCATGGCAAAGCTAATTGACCTAAAAACACTTACCGATAGCAGAGGTAACCTTACTGTAATTGAAAATGCAATACACTTTGGTATTAAACGA
>DMPB01000019.1:0-2555 GCA_003456175.1 Chitinophagaceae bacterium
GCAGGTGTATTTTGGTGATTCTAACCTCATTAACACTGAAATTGAGCGTTACCGCAAAGTAACCCGTGAAGATGTAATGGCAGTTGCTAAAAAGTACCTCAATAAAAACAACCGTGTAGTGTTGTATTATGTACCTAAAGGCAAAAAAGGGTGGTAGTCACTTACGTAAATGATCTTCATTTACCGTAAGGTTATTTGAATTCAAACTTTACACTGATAACATGAAACGTATATTAATTGCATTGGCTTTTGCTGCACCTTTTGTAGTAACAGCTCAAAATATAGATCGCAGCAAGGCACCTAAGCCGGGCCCTGCTCCTAAAATTTCTATTCAACAGCCGGCTACGTTTGTATTACCTAACGGCCTCAAAGTATTTGTGGTTCAAAACAGTAAGTTACCACGTGTTAGTGCTACACTTACATTAGATATTGAGCCAATTGTTGAAGGTAACAAAACTGGTTATACACAGATGGCCGGAAGCCTTATGCGTAGAGGTGCCGCCGGAAAAAATAAAGCACAACTCGATGAAGCCATCGACTTTTTAGGCGGTAGTGTTGGAACAAGTGCTACTAGTGCTAGTGCTAGCGGCTTAAGCACCAACTTCGATAAGATTTTTGACTTGATGGCGCAAGTGGTTTTAAAACCAACTTTCGATGCCACAGAATTGGAAAAAATTCGCAAGCAAGCATTAAGCGGTTTAGAAGCTAGTAAAGATGAGCCAGAAACCATTGCTAACAATGTAGTAAGCCGCCTCATGTACGGCGAAAGCCATCCTTACGGCGATATTGAAACTGAAGCTACTTTAAATGCTGTTACCATTGCCGACATTAAAAAGTTCTATGGTACTTATTGGAAGCCGAATGTTGCTTATTTAGTTTTTGTTGGCGACATTACGCCGGCCAAAGCAAAAGCACTCGCAGAAAAGCATTTTGGTAAGTGGGCAAAAGGTGTGGTTCCTAAACCAGTATACAAAGCTCCTGTTACACCTACCAAAACAGTTGTTGCTATTATTGACCGTCCAAGTGCGGTGCAAAGTTTAATTACCATAGCTGCCCCCATTCAATTAAAGCCTGGCGCTGCCGATGAAATACCATCTAGCGTTATGAACAACATTTTAGGCGGTGGTTTCAGTGGTCGCTTATTTGCCAACTTACGTGAAAAATATGCTTTCACATACGGAGCATACAGCAACTTAAGTTCAGATAAGTTAGTTGGTAATTTTCAAGCCGATGCAAGTGTTCGTAACGAAAAAACAGATAGTGCTATCGGTCAATTCTTACATGAGTTCAACCGTATTCGTAACGAAGCAATGCCTGCCGACGAAGTTGATCGTATGAAGAATTACCTTAGTGGTAGCTTTGCTCGTTCTTTAGAACAGCCTGGTACTATTGCAAGCTTTGCACTAAATGTGGCTCGCTACGGCTTACCAAAAGATTACTATCAGAACTATTTAACCAACCTTGCTGCAGTGAACCCAGCTACGGTACAGGCAATGGCTAAGAAATATGTAGTACCTGGCCAGCAGTACATTGTTATTGTGGGTAAGGCTAAAGAAATTGCTGAAGGACTAGAAAAATATGGTGAAGTAAAATACTTCGATATGTATGGCCGCCCAACGGCTGCTCCCAAAAAGCAATCTATTCCAGACGGTTTAACAGGTAAGGCAGTAATTGAAAAATTCATTGAAGTATCAGGTGCTAAAAACGGTGTGAATGGTGTTACTGATATTGATATGAAAGGTACTGCAACTGTTCAAGGCCAAGCTTTACAACTAAGCACACGCTATATTACCGGAAAGGCGTACAGCAACGTTTTATCATTCGGTGCCATGAAATTGTTCGAGCAAGTATATGCCGATGGTAAGTACACGCAAAAGCAGCAAGGGCAAGAAGTACCTGGCGAAGCAGATGACATTGAATCTGCACAAGCAGAAACGGCTATCATTGCCGAAATCTTCTACTTAGCCAATGGTGCTACTTTCAACTTAACCGGTATCGAAAAAGTTGAAGGCAAAGATGCTTATGTAGTAGAAGTTAAAACAAAAGCCGGCAGAGAAGTAACTTTCTATTACGATGTTGCTAGTGGCCTTAAAGTGAAGCAATCAGAAGTATCTGAATCACCGCAGGGCAGCGTAGAAGTAAGTACTTTATACACCGAATACAAAACCTTCAATGGTATTCAAATTCCAGTGAAAGGCGTTATGGATCAAGGTGTGAAAATAGAGTTCAACTATACAGAAGTAAAAGTAAATGTTGGGCTAAAAGCTGAAGATTTTAAATAATAATTAAACAAAATACATACAGTCACTGTTATATAAAGGTCAACCGAAAGGTTGGCCTTTTTTGGATATTTGATTGTCTTTGAGGGTATCCTGCCGATAAAATCACTTAGTTACCTTTAAATCCACTTGAAAAACGCAATAAAACTTACCTTAAGCCATCTGAATCTGGCAAATTCAATCTAGGCTTACGGATAAATCCTTACCTCCTAAAAACTAACTGCAATGGCAAAGCGAGTATTTATTGTTGACGATGAGCACATCACTAATGTAATT
>DMPB01000019.1:2802-3021 GCA_003456175.1 Chitinophagaceae bacterium
GAAAACCATCAACCCACAAGTAGAAGTGCTCGATTTCACTGATCCGCAAGAAGCTTTCAAACAAATGCGAGATAAGCAGCCGGCACTCGTTTTTCTAGACCTTAATATGCCAGAACTCAATGGCTGGGATTATCTGGCTAAGATGGAGCAAGAGCAACTTGATATTAAAGTGATTATTGTAACGAGCAGCACCAGCGTGGTCGATCGCCGCCGCTCTAC
>DMPB01000019.1:3265-3669 GCA_003456175.1 Chitinophagaceae bacterium
CACACAATTCACCAACGTTATCGATTACATGGAAAAGCCTGCAAGCCTAGAAGCACTCCGCTTTTACCTTACCGACGACGCAGCACAGCAAGTAGCATAATTATCAGTACAGTAGTAACCTTACGGTAAATGGTTAATGATTGTATCAAACGCTATTAGCGAAAAGTATTTATACAACTCGCTACATAACGTACGTCTTCTACCGTGTGCACCAAGGAAATAGGCAAGCTCAGTTCCGTTGCGTGTATCATACTAGCAATGGGGTAGTTATCAGTGGCTTTAAACACATCTTGATAGCCCTCTTGTTGATGTGGTGGAACAGGATAGTGTATTTCGGTAGCTATGCCGTGTTCTAGTAAGTGTGCTTTCAAAGCATCACGTCTATGGCAACGTATCGGAAAAAT
>DMPB01000019.1:3938-4106 GCA_003456175.1 Chitinophagaceae bacterium
TTCTCTTCGCTATCGTTATCAATTGCAGGCAGTACAATTTCAGGATGTTGTATTAACACCCGATATAATTGTGCTAGTTGTTTTTTATGTTCGTTCAGCGCAGCTAAATCTTGCAGCTTAATGTTGAGTAAAGCTGCTTGCAATTCATCTAATCGACTATTTAACCCT
>DMPB01000019.1:4336-5316 GCA_003456175.1 Chitinophagaceae bacterium
TACTGGTTATAATACTTTTTTTCGCTTCCATAATTACGGAATGCTTTCAACTTTACCGCAAGGTTATCATCGTTGGTTATAATAGCTCCGGCATCGCCTAAAGCACCCAAATTTTTCGTAGGGTAAAAACTAAAAGCACTGCATTTTCCAAAAGTACCAGTATGCTTACCCTGATGTTTCGCTCCATGGCTTTGAGCACAATCTTCATACACATCTAGCTCGTGTTGCTGTGCCAAGTTCATAATTGGTTCCATAACACATGCTCGGCCATACAAATGCACTACCATAATAGCTACTGTGTTGCTATTTATTAAAGGCTGAATGGTTTCGGCAGTAATTAGATATGTTTCAGGATCGGGCTCGGCCAATACAGGCTTTAGACCTGCTTGTACTATGGCTAAAATAGTAGCGATGTAAGTGTTACTTGGTACAATTACCTCTGCACCTTTTGGGTAATCTGCTGCCAATAATGGCAGTATTAATGCATCTAAACCATTTGCCACACCAATGCAATGTTTAGCACCTAGCCAAGTAGCAAATGCAGTTTCAAAATTAGCTACCTCGTTCCCAAGTATATACCATCCCTTTTCAATAACACCACGTGTAGTAGCAGTGAACACATCTAAGTAAGGGGCGTTCAATTGACCTAAGTGTTCGTATGGTACTTTAATAGGGCTCATAGATATAATCTTCGGGGTCAAAACTGTGGCTGGCAAGTACCATTAAAATACAATCTTCACTAAAACTGTACATTTTATGCCAATCGGCGGGGTATAATATCAGGCATTTACTCGGATGATCAAGTACAAATTCTTCTTCCTTGGTACCATCGTGATTGTAAATGGTGCAACTACCTCTTAAACTAATAGCGGCTTGCGTAGTACTGCGGTGCCGGTGCTTACCACGTACGCTATTATCAACGCCATAAATATAAAAAATTCGTTTAATACCAAAGGGTATTGCATTTTCAATTACAGTAA
>DMPB01000008.1 GCA_003456175.1 Chitinophagaceae bacterium
AGCACTAATGAACTTAATACAAGAATTGCAGTGGCGCGGCATGCTAGCCGATAAAATGCCACGTACCGAAGAACAACTTGCCAAAGAAATGACAACAGGCTATGTAGGCTTCGACCCTACTGCCGATAGCTTGCATATTGGGCACCTCGTTCCCATTTTATTATTGGTGCACTTGCAAAAGGCCGGACACAGACCTGTAGCTTTGGTAGGCGGTGCTACTGGCATGGTGGGCGACCCTAGCGGCAAAAGCAACGAACGCAATTTATTAGACGAAGCTACCTTACAAAAAAATGTAGATGGCGTTAAAGCACAACTTGAACGTTTTCTCAACTTCAATGCCGATACCCCTAACGCTGCCCTATTGGTGAATAATTACGATTGGTTTAAGGGCATGGGTTTTATTGAATTTTTGAGAGATGTGGGTAAGCACCTTACGGTAAATTATATGATGGCGAAGGATAGCGTTAAGAAACGCATTGAGGGTGAAACGGGCATCAGCTATACAGAATTTGCTTACCAATTGATGCAGGGCTACGATTTTTATTGGTTGTATAAAAATTTGAATTGCAAATTGCAACTCGGTGGTAGCGATCAGTGGGGCAATATGACTACAGGCACTGAACTTATTCGTCGAAAAGCAGGTGGAGAAGCATTTGTAATTACCTGTCCGCTTATTACAAAAGCCGATGGTACCAAGTTTGGCAAAACAGAAAGCGGCACCATTTGGCTCGATGCTAGTAAAACTACACCCTACCAATTTTATCAGTTTTGGTTTAACACTAGCGATGCCGATGCAGCAGCCTACATCAAGAAATTCACTTTTTTAAGTGCCGCTACCATCGAAGAAATTATTACTAAACACCGCGAAAATGAAGCAAACAGGCACTTGCAACGTAGCTTAGCCGAAGCCGTAACAATTTTGGTACATGGCGAAGCCGCCTTGCAACAAGCCATTGAAACCACCCAAAAGCTATTTACCAACCAAAATGCACCCGCCGAAAGCCTTAGTATAGATGATTTGGAACAAATGGAAGGTATTGTAAAGAAATCGCTTCCTACGAGTGTATTGGCGAATGAGCAATACGATGTGGTGAGTTTACTAGCCGATACAGGTATTTTCCCTAGTCGTGGAGAGGCTAGAAAAATGGTACAAGGTGGTGGCGTAAGCATTAATCGCAAAAAAGTAGATGCTGCTACCCATATTATTACAACAGCACATTTATTACACGGCAAATACCTACTGGTACAAAAAGGCAAGAAAAACTATTTCCTTGTGAGCTTTAGCTAGCAATAGCAACATTTACCGTAAGGTAGTTGACATTAAATTAAAAGTGCCTCATTAGTTATGAGGCACTTTTTTTAGCAACATAAGCAATGACGCACTATGCCCACAAGTTATTTGGATATACGCCCGATTGTACCAAAGCATCAATACTTTGTTGTACAATAGGAGCATCTTCTTTATAAGTTACACCAAACCACTTGGCTTCGGTAGGTACTACATTCACCACACCATGACCTTGTTTGATAAATCCATCCACCACTAATGGAATAAAGAATTCAGACTTAGGATTAGCAATATTGTTAGTTAAAAAGTTTTGGAACATGTTTTCGCTCAGACTAATAAAGCTATTGGCAAAACAGAACATATTCATACTAACAACGCTATCGTTCGGCAAGGCATGTTCTCCTGTTTCATCTTCGTAGAACATAGCTTCGGCACTGCCATATACTTTTGTACGTTCGTTGATACCCGCCATATCGCCTGCGGCACTTACATCTATTACACCACGACTTACACTACCATTTTCGCTCAAGGTATTTTTTAGATGATAAGCAATTACAGCCCACGTACCATCGTTCACCTTGTTTTGCAAAAAGTTAGCAGCCTTTTCAAATGCATCACGACCATAGAAATCATCGGCATTAATAACAGCAAAAGGCTCGTTCACCGTACCCTTGCAGCATAGCAACGCATGAGCCGTGCCCCAAGGTTTTGTACGTTCTGCTGGTATTTGATGCCCTTCTGTAAAACTTTCTAACTTTTGAAATACATAATCAATTTCAATTTTTCCAGCTAGTTTAGGTTCTACCAACGATTTAAATGTTTCCGCAAAATCTTCACGAATAATAAACACTACTTTCTTGAAGCCTGCTTTAATAGCATCGTAAATAGAATATTCCATAATGGTTTCGCCACTTGGGCCGAAACTTTGGGTTTGCTTCATACTTCCGTAGCGGCTAGCCATACCCGCTGCCAAAATAACTAATGTAGGTTGGATCATCTATGATTGTTTTAGAATGTTCTTAGTAATAAGATTGCCGCTAAGCTACTACCTAAAAAGGTATGTTGTACGATAATTTAGCCTTAATTGCAACCAAAACCGACAGGTATTTTGCAAAAAGCAACTTCTACTATAACGTTCCCAGAGCATTTGCCGTTGCAAGCAATAGCACATCCTCACCTTACGGTAAATGATGTTCGCTTGCAGGTACTTAGGACCGATGTATTACACCCGGTTGTAAGCGGCAATAAATGGTTTAAACTACACTTACACTTACAAGCTGCTCAAACACAAAAAGCATCTTGCATGATGAGTTTTGGCGGTGCATACAGTAACCATTTGGTAGCAATGGCATATGCCTGTAAGCAGGCCAGTATGCCCTGTGTGGGAATTGTAAGAGGCGAAGCAGCACCTACCCTTTCACATACACTTACAACTTGTAAGCAGCTAGGCATGGAACTATTTTTTGTATCGAGAGCTGCCTTTCGGCAAAAGGAAACGTTAATGCAACAATACCATCGATTGGGTGCGTATTGGGTGCCAGAAGGCGGTGGTGGCCGCAACGGTATAGAGGGTGCTAGTGTTATAAATGCATACATACCTACCGACGCTACACATATTGTTGTTGCAGCAGGTACCG
>DMPB01000099.1:0-34385 GCA_003456175.1 Chitinophagaceae bacterium
ACTATCATTATCGTTAATACTTACAGTGCCGCCACCGCCACCAGTTCCTCCACCCCCAGTACCGCCACCCCCTGTACCACCACCACCGCCAGTACCTTGGGTATAGGTAATGCTGAAAGAGCAAACCGATGTATCGAATGTAACTGTGTAGTTGCTAGTAATAGGTAATGTTGGTGTACCAGAAGCTTTTAAGCGTACAACTCGTGTACCTGTTGTGCTAAAAAAGCCTGAATCGGCAAATGAAACTCCATTTTGTGCACTAGTGAAAATACGGTAGTTACCTGTACCAAGTACATTCACAGTAAGCAAAAGATAGTTACTAGTATCGGTAGCTGTGCCTGCCTGATAGTTACCTGCAATTGTAATTGTATTACAAACACCTGCCGGATTTTTGAGGGTACCGGTTGCAGCAGTACTTCCGCCGCCTTCTAGGCTATACTCTTTTGAACATGCTACTAAGCACAATACGAGTGCTAGCACAGTTGATAGTTGTTGTAAGCGTGTTGTCATTGTTTAAATTCTGTTCGCAAATCTAATGGATAGTTGATACAACCTACACCAATAACGCTGCCCTAGGGGTTAAATTGTGCTTTTCGAGTACCGACTGTACACTTCCGAGGGTGGTTAGGGCAATTTGAGTGAGGGCTTCTTGCGTGAAAAATGCTTGGTGTGCTGTAACCAATACATTCGGGAAGCTCATGAGCCTTTGTATTACATCGTCGGCAATGATATCGCCGCTTAAATCTTTAAAAAATAGTTTTTCTTCTTGCTCATACACATCGATACCAAGGTAGGCCAGTTTTCCTTTTTTAAGTGCTTGAATTACTGCTTGTGTATCTATTAATCCGCCTCTACTGGTATTGATGAGGGTTGCCCCCTGCTGCATAATAGCCAACGTATCGGCGTTGATTAAATGATGTGTTTGTTCGTTCAGTGGGCAGTGTAAGCTTATTACTTGTGCTTGCTGTAGTACTTCTAGCAAGGGAAGATAGGTTACTCCCAATGCTTCTAAATCTTTATTAGCAATTAAATCGAAGGCTAACACTTTACAGCCAAAGCCTAACATTATTTTGCTGAAAGCAGCGCCAATATTGCCTGTACCGATAACACCAACGGTTTTACCATGCAAGTCGAACCCTAGCAACCCGTTTAAGGCAAAATTTTGTTCTCGTACACGGTTGTAGGCTTTGTGTGTTTTACGATTCAATGTTAAGAGCATGGCTACTGCATGCTCTGCTACTGCTTCGGGACTGTACGCAGGTACACGGCATACATGTATGCCTGCGGCTTTCGCTGCGTGAATATCTACATTATTAAAGCCTGCGCAACGTAATGCTATGAGTTTAATACCTTTTACCGCAAGGTATGCAATGGTTTCGGCACACACTTTATCGTTCACAAAAACGCATACGGCCGCACAATCGTCGGCTATGATATTGACGGTTTTTTTATTCAATGGAATTTCTAAAAAGCTCAGTTGATACCTAAATTGTTCGTTGTGCTTTTCAAACGAAAGTTTATCGTAGGGTTGTGTGCTAAAAAACTGGATGTGCATTTTTATGGTTTTATACCTTACGGTAAATGATGACGCAAGTTTACGGCTTTGGCCAATAATCGAAAGGGAGCATGTAAGCAATTTTTTCGGAATATGCCCAGTAACCATCTCTTAGCAAATTGGTGCCTTCGAAATGCATGCCACTGCTTAGCACTACAAGTTCATCGGGCTTTACCAACGTAATGTTACTTCGGCGAAAGGGATAGGGTTCATGGCCTTCTAACTGGGCATATGTTGTGGTTTCTTTTTTGTTGTAACGCACCTCTATGTAATGATTGAAGAACACCCCCAAGGTGGTACTATCAATAGCATACGCAATACTATCGGGTGTTATTGGTTGCTGGCTTAGTACGCTATTCACTTTGGGTTGCTTTAAAATATCGGTGTAGTACTTTGCGCTATCGTATGCTTGCGTTCCTTTTTGAGTACTTTGTTCTACCCAATCGTTGTTATTGTAAAGTGATTGAGTTCGTAATGCAACCCTCGTACGTTCAGTATTTTCGAAGCGTTGCAACACTCGAATTTGAAAGCCATCTTGGGCAAGTTTATTTCGGTAGATGCTTCGCATAAAATGCATTGTAGAACCTTCGTATGCTTCTTTTCTATGGCGCTCCCACTTGCGTTGTTTGGCTTCGTTACCCTCCATTGGAATGAACAAAGGATAGCCTGCTACCAGTAATGATTTATTACTGAAGGTATACTCAAAAGTTACTAAATCGTACTGTAGGGTATATCCTAAATAATTGTTTTTGATAATAATTGGTTCAAAAGCTATGGCTTCGAGCAGCTTTTCTTTTTTCTTGTAGCGAAACTTTATTTTATCGCTATTCATAATTGTAACACTCGATGCTTCTGGCATTACACCGATAAAAAGTTCTGTAAATAACCTGCCCCATTTGTTCCATCCATCTTTTTCAAATGCAGCTACAGTAACAGCCTCTAGTTCTTTAGGCTTTGGTTTTAACAATACTTGCTGTGGCATAGCAACATTGGTAGTAGTGATTTTAATGACTGCATTTTCAAATCCTATGCTACTCACCACAAGATCGAACTGTTGATAATTTACCGTAAGGGCAAAAGCACCTTCGCTATTGGTTACTGTACCAATAGAAGTATTGTTCACAAAAACACTTGCTCCAGAAATAGGTTGTTGGTTACTTGCATCTTTAACGATACCGGTAATTAATTGCTGCGATTGCAGATGGGTAGCAATGGAACATAATAACAAGAATAAAGTCCACCGAAACATCATAAAAAAGCGTTATGAATTAAAGTTAATTTATCCATAACGCTTTTGTACATTTTTTTTACCAGTGGCTTACAAGCCAAAAAGGCCTGTATTCAATGCTTGCAGCGTGGCCTCTTTGTATTGATTAGGTACGAGTAGGCTTACATTATGACTACTGCCGCCATAGCTAACCATAGTAACAGGTATATGTTGTATAGCTGTAAATAGCTTTTGTAGTAGATATTCTGTACTTGCAATGTTGTTACCTACTACAGAAACGATGGTTTGATGGGTGGTTACTTCTACCGTTCCGAATGGATTGAGTTCTCGTACAATATCATCTACATATGTTTCATTATCAATGGTTACACTTACAGCTACTTCGCTGGTGGTAATCATGTCAATAGGCGTTTTGTATTTTTCGAACACTTCAAATACCTTACGTAAAAAACCATAGGCAAGTAGCATTCTACTACTTTTCACTTTAATAGCAATGATACCATCTTTGGCTGCAACCGCTTTGATGCCTTCTTGCATAGCGGTGCTGGTAATGGTAGTTCCTTTAGCTTCGGGCTGCATGGTATTGAGTAACTTAACCGGAACATTTTCTTGCTGTGCAGGCCAAATACAAGTAGGATGTAAGATTTTAGCCCCGAAATAGGCTAGCTCTGCAGCTTCATCGAAACTCAACTCTTCTATAGGTAATGTAGTATCAACAATACGTGGATCGTTATTATGCATGCCATCGATATCGGTCCATATTTCGCATACCTCTGCTTTAACAGCGGCTGCAATTAACGATGCAGTATAATCGCTACCACCACGTTTCAAGTTATCGACTTCGCCTTTAGCATTACGACAAATATACCCTTGAGTAACAAATAGTTGAATTCCGTTGTGCTTTGCTATTTGCTGCGCCAAGCGTTGTTGAATAAGGGGCAATTGTGGCTCTTCATTCGCATCTATGCTCATAAACTCTAATGCTGGCAATAGCGCATGAGGTATGTTTATTTCAGTAAGATATACGGAAAATAATTTGGTGCTCAGTAATTCGCCTTGCGCCAAAATATCTTTGTATAAGGCTTCGCTAAAAGATATGCGTAAAATAATATGTAAGAATTCGAAATGTTCGGCTATTATAGCGCTAGCTGCTTGCCTTGCCGATTCTGTTTTTAACAAGCTAGTAATAAAGCTATGGTAATGTGCTTCGAGTGTTTCTATTTGCGATTTGGCTGTTGCTTTATCGTGCTGGGCCAATGCATTGCTAATGCTAACTAATGCGTTTGTGGTACCACTCAACGCACTTAAGACTACTATTTTAGGGGTAGCATCGGCAGTGATGAGTTCTGCCACCTGATGCATACGCTCTGGCTTACCAACACTGGTACCACCAAACTTCATTACTTTCATAAAACTTGCTTGCTTTGAGGCGCAAAATTATTGTTGTACCAATAGCAATTGCATTTGCACGTAAGTGCTTACAGTTTTTTTAACGAAAACAATTTCAGCTATACCGATAAAGGTTTTAATTGCAAGCTTGTTGCCAAAGCATTTAAATCGTTCATAACCGTTTCAATGATAGGAATACCGTGTTGCAAACGCTCAGCCTCCATCAACCGCTCGGGGTCGCCGGGTATTATTACAGGCTGCTGTGCATCTATTGGGGTTGTATTTCTGAAACGACTTATCCAACGATCCATGTGCATTAGAAATGCATCGGCTGGTCGAAACGCATCAATACGTATTGCTCCAATAAAATGTCCCAAGCCTGTGCCTGGCATATCTTCGGGCATAGGAATGTATGCAGGAAAAGGTGGCGCCCATGGGCCATAGCTTGCACCACTAAATACCGCAGAGAAAATATCAACAATACTACCTAAAGCATAGCCTTTATGGCTACCATGTTCTCGATCACTACCTAAGGGCAACAATGCCCCATTTTTTTTAAGTATATGAGCATCGGTACTTGGTGTTCCATCTGCACTTTGTACCCAACCAAAAGGTGTATCTTCATTTTTGCGTTGCAGTATTTCTAGCTTACCATTAGCAGCGGTAGTAGTTGCAAAATCGGCCACAAAAGGAGGTTGTGTTTTAGCCGGTATAGCTACTGCAATTGGGTTTGTTCCTAACATTTTTTCTTTACCAAAAGTAGGTGCCACTAAAGCACTAGCATTGGTCATAGCAATACCAATCATATCGTGTTCTAAAGCCAGCATAGCATGATACCCAGCAATACCAAAATGGTTACTATTGCCCACAGCTACCCAACCTGTACCACATTGCTTTGCTTTTTTTATGGCTAATTGCATTGCTTGCTGCGCTGCAACTAAACCCAATGCACCATCGGCATCGATGGTAGCGGTACTAGGTGTTTCATGTATGATTTGAATATGCGGTGTAGCATTCACACGGCCTGCTTGCCATAAACGAATGTAGCCCGACAAACGGGCTACACCATGGCTATCAATGCCTCTAATATCGGCACTTAACAATGCTTTACTAGCAGCAAATGCATCGGCATCATTACAACCGATATGTGTGAAAACAGCTTTTGTAAAAGCAAACAATGTATCGTAACTAACCGTAATATAATTTGCCATAAACTACTATCAGTATAAGCAGCAAATATAACCTTACGGTAAAAGTTACACTGCCTATTATTTAGCTGCGGCTACAATGTTGAATACCACTTTTACATTATCACCCATCGTCATACTACTGCCGCCAACTTCAAAGCCTCTACGATCAATAGTAAATTCTCCTTTGAAAGTGTATTGGTTACCGGCGATACCAACATTAAAAGGAATGCTAACAGACTTGGTAATGCCCTTTATGGTAAGGTTACCTTCGGCCATAAAACCACCCGTAGCCATTGAGGTTATTTTTGTACTCTTAAAAGAGAGTTCGGGATGCTTTTGTACATCAAAAAAATCATCTTTCTTCAGGTGATCATCTCTTTTTTTAATGCCCGTGTTAATGGTATTTACATCGGCTGTTAATTGTACGGTTGTTTTGGTAACATCGGCTGCGTTCCAATCGATACTGCCTTTAACACCACTAATGTTACCATCTACATTTACCCCAAAGTTTTTAATGGTAAATGTTACTACATCGGTAGCATTACCATTAGTGGGCTGCAACCGTAAGTTATCTACTACAAAGAAGCTCATCAATACTGCTACAAAAGTAGAAGCGATTAATTTAAACATACGTTTATATTTTATATGGAGAATTTATTTGCCGCAAGGCTGCAGGCATAAAAATAGTTGTTGGAACGCTACTCATAATTTTTAATTCCTCTAAAAAATTAGTATCGTTATCTAAGAATGCTAAAATGCGTTGCGGTTTATTATTGGCAAATAATTGTGCAAACACCGCATCGCCAGGCATTGATTTGGTGGCTAATACATGTAGCAAAGTAGCATCGTACAATTGAAAGCGTTGCTTCCAAAAAGAAGCTCTTATTTGTGGTGATAAGCCTTTCGCTAAGGCGGCTACGATAGCTTCGCTATGTTTTTGTATAAATTGAAATGTATAACCGCTACTAGCTTTAGTTGCACCACCAACGGTACCAATGTGAACGATATTTGCTGTGCCTTTTTCAAATGGATAGTTGGTCATTGGAATAATGCCAAACTCTTCTTCTACAATGGAGTAATGCGAAATGCCTAAATGCTGGTGTATGTATTGTTGCAAGCCATTATCGTATTCGTTTTGTGATAAAAGTTGTTCTGTAAATAACGTATACTCGACCAATGCCTTCCTTGCGGTAAATGGCAATACATACACGAAAGAAGCTCCATGCTTTTGAGGTATACTGAAATCCATAAAAGTGGCTTCATTCGTATTAAAAACATCACTATCTGTTTCTATTATCCATCCTTTAAAATGTTGTAGTAAGTGATATTGATTTTTAGCTATGTTGGTAACACGATTTTTAGGAAATAGATGCTCAAATAAAATGCTATTAAAAACATAACTAGCAGTGTATTTATCGCCATTAGTTGTTGTTACAACCGCAACATCTTTATGCGTTGTAATTTCTACTACAGTATCTTGTACGAAAGTGATGTTGGATTGCGTTTGTATTTGCCGTAAGGCGTGATTATAAAAATCTATTCCACGTATCATTTTGTATTGATACGGTGCAATATTAAACTTACTACTGAAGCTACTACTCCGGAAATGTATGTATTGGTATTGACGGTAAACAATGTTCTGAAAAAAGCCGTTCGACTGTTCCCAAAAGCACCAAGTTCTATCGTTCGATTGTTTCGCATCTTTATCGATTAATAAGATGCGTTTTTGTTGTAAAGATGGCGTTTGTAAGATACGTAGTACAATGCTAAAAGCTGCACAACCCGCACCTGTGAAAATGTAATCGTAATGAGGCGTTGGCATACACTGAATTATGCTGCATTGCTGCTTTGATGAGCTTTCATACGCATTTCATCGGCACGTACTTTATCCCAATATTTTTTTGCTACTACAAGCATTCCAAAACTCTCGCCTTGTTCTTTACCCAAATGTTTATGATGCATTTTGTGTGCCCAGCGAATAGTTCTTACATATCTGTTATTACTGCGTGTGAAAAATTTAAATCGTTGATGAATAATTATATCGTGCACCAAAAAATAAGCTGCACCATACATTGCAATACCTGCACCAATACTAACTACCCACCACACTTGATGCATGCTACCCAACATAATACAAAGCCAGCTTGGGATAGCAAAAATTACAAAGAATGCATCGTTTTTTTCGAAGAAGCCCGGACGTTTTTGATGATGATCTTCGTGCAGGTACCACAAAAAGCCATGCATAACATACTTGTGTGTAAGCCATGTGATGCCTTCCATAATAACAAAAACTAGCAATGTTAATAACACGTACACCATACTAACTAAATAATCGGATTGCAATAAAAAACAACGCCTCGATGAATAACAAATGTATTACGAAATGGTTGGTTTGCCGCAATTGTAACTTAAACATAACAGCTGCTAATAATGCACTAATAACATACCAACAAGTGTAATTAAACATCGGAATATCGGCTGTATGCCATTGCCACATACCCAATTGTATTGCTGCCGGCTCCATGATATAATCGAATACAACAGTTATAAAAGCAGCATCGAGCACACCCATTATAAACATTAGGTGCTTGTTAAAAGCTACACCAATGGTTTCGTATTTATTGGTGATGTATTGATGCATCCAAACAGAAATGGTAGTAGCTGCGTATACAGTAACAAACCAATTCACGCCAATTAAAAAAGGAACACCATACAACTTAGGGCCTAACACATTACCATAATGATAATCGCCAAAAAGTAAGCCAGTATTTACACCAATCATTTCGGTAATCATTCCTGTTGCAAATGCAATAAACATGAACAACCAGAATGAAAAGTTTTTTTGTACTTGCGTAAATACAACTAATGCCAGCATGAGCAGCAAGTTCAATGGTGTAGCAGCTTTAAACCAAGCAGCATATGGCGATAGCATACCAACTACTCCAAAAAAATGCACTACTAAAGCGATGATGATAGCTATATGCTTGCGCTGTTCAACTGATAAGCTTTTGATGCTTGCCATCATAAGTGCTGATGTTGCTTTTTGAAATCGTCTGCTATTATTTCTGATGCTATTTTGGCACTTTTTAAGCAAAGCGGTATACCACCACCGGGGTGCACGCTACCACCAACAAAGTATAACCCATTAATAGCTTTTGTAAAGTTAGCATGACGTACAAATGCAGCTACTTTACTGTTGCTACTAGTACCATACAAACTACCCATATAACTACCTGTTTTTGCCTCAATCATAGGCGGTGTTAATACTTCTTCTACTTCTATACAACTTTCTACATCTGTGTTCAGCATACGATTGAGTTTATCAATCACTAGCTTTCGACATTGCATTTGTAATTCGTTCCAAGGCTGCCCAACATTTGCTGGCACATTCACCATTACAAACCAATTTTCCTTGCCTTCAGGTGCTTGTGTGCCTGGCTCTAGCTTACTGGTAATATTCACATAAACCGTAGGATCGTTATGTAATTTTTTGTATTGAAAGATACTTGCAAACTCTTGCTGATATTGCTTGCCAAAGAAAATATTATGTAACTGCAGTTCTGGAAACTGCTTGTTCATTCCCCAATAAAAAATGAATGCACTGCTGCTACGTTCTTGCTTTAAAATTTTCTGAGCCTTAACAGCATCGCCAATGAGATTTTTATAAGTGAAATACACATCAACGTTGCTTACTATTACATCGGCCATGTCATTCTCACCTTCAACAACCACACCAACAGCTTTCCTGTTACTCGTAATAATGCTTTGTACTGGGGTATTAAATGCGAAATGTACTCCTTTTTTTACCGCAAGGTTATACAATGCATAAGTAATAGTTATCATACCACCTTTGGGATAAAATGTACCTTCATTATGTTCTAAATGAGGTATCATGGTAAGCATAGCCGGTGCCTTGTAAGGGTTACTACCATTATACGTTGCAAATCGATTAAATATTTGAACTGCCTCGTTAGATTTGAATGCTTTACTGTTATAACGATGCATACTTTGCAGTAAATAAGAAGCCTTTATTGCAGCAATGGCTTTTATTATGTTGGCCTTACGCAAGGTAGAACGCTTATGTAGCGAGTAGTTGAGAAATACATTGCCAATATTATTATAGGCAGTATTAGCTTGTTGTAAATATTGCTTTACTGCTCCTTTGGGTTCGCCTAGTTGTTGATGCACTTCTTCATCAAAGGCTTGTGCATCGCCATAGGCAGTTACTATTTTGCCGTTTTCAAAAAAATATTTGCAGGCTATAGGTACTTTTTCGTACTTAAAGTATGCTTCGATGGGCTCATTCGCTAATGCAAATAGTTCTTCTATATTTTGTGGTTGTGTGAAAAGGCTTGGGCCAGCATCGAACATGTAACCATTGCGTTCAAAATAACTCAACTTGCCACCAGGATAGCTGTTTTGTTCGTATACCTTCACTTGAAAACCATTTACCGCAAGGCGAACGGCGGTAGCCAAGCCTGCTACACCAGCACCAATTATAATGGCTTTTTTTGTTGACATAATACCTACTACTGTTTAGTGAGCAGTAGCTTACTTGCTACGCTGGTTGTAAATGTGCTACTAATTTGGGGAATGCAATGTGAAACCACGCAGTGAACTTTTCGGGATGTGATTGCAATGCTTCTTGAATGCTATCGACAGACATAAAACAGTAATCCATTACTTCATGTGGATTTGGTTGTATTACTGTATCGTTCGTAATATTAGCAATTAATACATGATCAAATTCGTGTTCAACAAGTCCGTTATCGAAACTCGCTTTGTATGTGAAGCTAAAGACTTTACTTACTTTGGTACTAAAGCCAAGCTCTTCAAACAAACGGCGTTCTGCTGCTTCAGTTACAGTTTCATTTTCGCGTGGGTGGCTGCAACAGGCGTTGGTCCATAATGCAGGGCTATGGTATTTTTCTTTAGCACGTTGTTGCAATAACATTTCGCCTTTTTCATTGAAAGCGAACACGCTAAAGGCCCTATGCAGTAAGCCTTTGCGGTGAGCTTCCATTTTCTCCATTTGCCCAATAGGCTCATCGTATTCATTCACCAGTATCACAAACTCCATGTACTAAATTTAACCGCTATAAAATGTTGAACTGACTGCGTAGGCCTGCTTTAGCAAGTATAAACGCCTTGCCGTAATTAGGTATGCGTATACGCTCTTCTAAAATACGTTGCGGTTGTACTTTTTTGATTTTCTTGAATAAACTGAGATAATATTTGTATGCCACATATACACCGAACCTTGCTTTCATGGGTAATTGCAAAATGCCTTCGTAAGCATGATCAAAATCTTTTTGTATATCGGCTTCAATTTCTTGTTTTTGACGCTCTGTTAGGTTCCCAAAATCGCAGTTGGGGAAATACATACGATCTAGATTTTCTACATCATTCTTTACATCACGTAAAAAATTCACTTTCTGGAAAGCTGCACCTAAACTTTTTGCACTTGGCTTTAGTTGTTCGTATAAAGCAGTATCGCCTTCACAAAAAACATAGAGGCACATCAACCCCACTACTTCGGCGCTACCATAAATGTACTCGTTGTAGCCTGCTTCATCGTAAGCACGCTTGCCTAAATCGAGCTCCATACTATGAAAGAAAGCTTCGATCAGATCATGGCTAATATGATACTGATTAACTGTAAGCTGAAAACTGTGAAGGATAGGGTTTAAACTAATACCTTCTGCAATTGCCTTATATGTTTCAACTTTGAAACGAGCCAACAAATCGGGCTTATTGTAATCGTGAAAAGTATCTACGATTTCGTCGGCAAAACGTACAAAACCATAAATGTTAAAAATAGGCGTTCTTAAATCTTGATGTAATAGCTTAATTGCACTTGAAAAAGAAGTGCTGTATCGCTCTGTAGTAATGCGACTACTCTGCTGACTTACCTCATGAAAAAGCTGCATCATAGCTTTGCAATTTTGAGCTTTAGAAGCTAGTTTTTAAAATGTTTTGCTACTTGGTTAGCAACCACCTTTCCACTGATGAGGCTTGGCGGAACACCGGGCCCAGGCACTGTTAATTGTCCACTGTAAAAAAGGTTGTTGAGTTTTTTGCTCTTACAAGCAGGTTTTAAAACAGCTGTTTGCAGCAAAGTGTTCGCCAATCCGTAAGCATTTCCTTTGAAAGCATGGTAATCCTTCACAAAATCACTTTGAGCATAGCTTTTATAATATACCACATGTTCTCGAATAGATTGACCAAGTCGGTCTTCCATTCGCTGCATAATTTGGTCGAAATATTGCTTACGCAAATCTTCTGTATCGCCTGTAAGCCCCGTAGCAACCGGAATTAACAAAAACAGATTTTCGTGCCCTTCGGGTGCTACGTTATTATCGGTAACGCTGGTTGCACTTACGTAAAAGAGTGGATTGGTTGGCCACTTTTTAGTAGTATAAATTTCTGTTCCATGCACTCCAAAATCGGTATCGAAGAATAAGCTATGGTGCAATATGTTGCTAATTCGTTTATTCACTCCAACATAGTACAATAGGCAACTAGGAGCCATTACTCTGCTATCCCAATATGCCTGTGAATACATACGATATTCGGGGGTTAGTACCTCTTGATCAATATGGGCATAATCGGCACTAGCTACCACTACATCGGCTGTATGCGTAGCTGTACAATCGCAAGTTGCATTATAGGTTGTAACCGCTGTGATGCGATTATTTTTACCGTAAGTAAAAGTTTTAACTTCCTCCTCAAACAAAAATTGCACACCGAGTGAAGTTGCTAGTTGATGCATTGCTTGAACAATCGCATACATACCGCCTTTTGGATACCAAGTACCACCTTTAATGTCGGCGTAATTCATTAAACTATAGAGTGCAGGTGTTTTTTCAGGAAGTGCTCCCAAAAAAAGTACAGGAAACTCCATCAACTGCTGTAGGTATGGGTGTTTGAAATGTGCTTTAACATGGTTTTTCATGTTAGTGAATACATCGAGCTTAAACAACCCTTTCACTAGTTCTACATCTGCAAATTCAAGCAATGACTGACCAGGTTTATACACTAACTTCTGGATACCCACTTTGTATTTGTAAGCAGCTTCATGCATGAACGCATCTAAACGGCTAGCACTACCGGATTCAATTTTTTCAAAGACTTGCTGCAATGAGTGGTAATTGGCAGGCACATCCATCACCTCATTGTTAGGCCAATAAATCCTATAAGACGGATCTAAACGATGCAATTCGTAATAATCGCTAACGTGTTTGCCAAAATCGTTGAAAAAAGATTCGAAAACGTCTGGCATCCAGTACCAACTTGGTCCCATATCGAAGGTAAAACCTTCGGCTTGCAGTTTTCTGGCTCTGCCGCCAGGTTGGTTATGTTTTTCAACAATGGTTACCTGATACCCAGCTTTAGCTAGATAACATGCGGTAGACATGCCAGCGAAGCCGGCACCTATTATGATAACTTTTTGGGGCATTTATGGTTAGAAAGTTAAACAAATTCTGTTAATGTCTTTGAATTTGATTTTTCAACAGCTTTCTCGCGAAGTGGATACGGCTTTTTATGGTACCTAAAGGCTCATCTAACATCTCTGCAATTTCATTGTACTTGAAACCATCGAAGTACAACAGAAACGGACTCTTAAAAATTTCAGGCAGTTGGTGAATAGCTGCATGAATTTCTTTCATATTAATGTTGCTAACGGCTGCATTGTTCGTAAGCAACTGCGTTTGGTTGATTAGAAAATCGTTGGGAGTACTATCGAAAATAGTATTTTGTTTAGCCTTTCTACGATAGTTATTGATGAAAATATTACGCATGATGGTGTACAACCATGCCTTAATATTGGTGCCAACATTATATTTTTCTTGATTCGCCATGGCACGATACAGCGTTTCTTGGAACAAGTCTTTCGCTGCTTCGCTGTCACGTGTTAATGTGATAGCAAATGGCTTTAAAAACTCTGCATTGTTCAACAACATTTGGTTAAATTCAACGGTTGACATGACGAATGATGTTTAATTAATTATTGCACTAAGTTAAACACAAATTTTACTCGCCACCAAATATTTGTTTAAGATTTTGCTAAAAAGTCCAAACAAAAAAACATTGCACAGACTAACACGAAAAAAGCGTATCGCTTTTGTACGATACGCTTTTCATTTACGTAAGTGAGTTTATCTATAAAGCTGAAATGTATTCCATAACTTCCGACAGTGTTTTTTTGAACTCAATGTTCGACGGCAACTGCTTTTTATATCCTTGCGTTAATTGCCCTGAAATAATAATTTTATGATTTGGTATTTTTAAATGAATATTATTCAGGAAACGCTCTAGATTAAAATTCTGCGCTACTGACGTAAGGTGCGTATACAGTACATCGGGACTCTTGAGCTTAGCCACATATTCAATATCTTTTATAGGTGCATTTGCACCAATATATAACACCTTAATGCCCCTGCTCTTAAGCAAATAATACATGAACAATAAACCTAATTCATGATGTTCACCTTCCGGTAAAAAGAGGAGTAATGTTTTATTGATTTGAATATGACTAACGGTACTTTCAATACCAACAATGAGCTTCTGCCGAATGATGTTGGTAACCAAATGTTCTTGTGCTGGGTTCACATGGTTGGTGATCCAAAGTATACCAATACGCTCTAAGAAAGGGAAAATAATCTGGGTGATTGCCTTTTCAACCCCTTTGGCCATGATATAGTTATCGAGTGTTGCTTCAAAACGCTCGATTTCTAAATCTATCATATGTTGAATGAGCTCGTTGACAATACGTTCTTGCTGTGCCTGTGTTTGGCTTAGAGAAAACGTTTTGTCTTTGATTTCATCCACCGACATCCTGTCGATATGGGAAATTTTAAAGCCATACTTATTTAGAAGAGCAATATTGAGGATCATTTTAAGCTCTTCGTTGGTATAATAGCGAATATTAGTATCGGTTCGCTGCGGCTTTAAAAAAGTATAACGCTGCTCCCAAATACGTATGGTATGGGCTTTTATACCGGTAAGATTTTCAAGGTCTTTTATGGTAAATGCGTTCATACTTGATAAAACACGTGTTATACAATAATTGTTTAGTAACTACTGTTGCTACCTCGTTAAAGTAATTACAAAGCTATAAATATTGTGTAAGTATACAACTTATGCTCGTGTAATACTTACACATGTACAATGTACAGAACGAAAAAACCCTAGTTTGTTCTACAAACTAGGGTTAAAATAATTTTAAACTTTTTTATTTCAAGGAGCGTAAATAAGCTCCATAACCACTTTTTTGGTATTCGTCGGCTAGTTTTAGCAGCTGTTCCCTATTAATGAATCCCATTCTGTAGGCAACTTCTTCAATACAGCCAATTTTTTGACCTTGTCGTTTTTCAATCACCCTTACAAACTCCGTTGCATCGCTTAAGCTATCAAAAGTACCAGTATCAAGCCATGCAACACCCCTATTCATGACACCCACTTGTAGCTTACCACGTTCGAGGTATACTTTGTTCACATCCGTAATTTCATACTCACCCCTTGCACTAGGGGGAATACTTTTTGCAATACTTACAACATCGTTATCGTAAAAATAAAGGCCCGGTACGGCGAAGTTAGACTTTGGCTTTGTTGGCTTTTCTTCTAAGGAAACAGCTTTTAAGTTTTCATCAAACTCAACCACACCATAACGTTCGGGGTCGCTTACTTCATAAGCAAATACCGCGGCACCTTCTATATCGTTGAAGCTTTGCACCAACTTACTGAAGCCCGCACCGTAAAAAATATTATCGCCAAGAATTAGTGCTACTTTATCGCTACCTACGAATGATTCGCCAATTACAAATGCTTGTGCTAGTCCGTTAGGTACAGCTTGTACTGCGTATGAGAAACTACAGCCAACACTACTACCATCCCCTAGTAACTTCTGAAACTGAGCACTATCTTCTGGTGTAGTGATAATGAGAATGTCTTTAATACCAGCCAACATTAATATGCTTAGCGGATAATAAATCATGGGTTTATCATACACAGGCATTATTTGCTTACTAATACCTTTAGTGATGGGATATAGGCGAGTGCCAGAACCACCGGCGAGAATAATTCCTTTCATGATTGTTAGTATTGGTTGAGCTGCTCCATTACAGCAGCCAGATTAGGATTTTGCTTGTCTTTATCCGATAAAATTAACTCAGAAGCGGGCAATTTCCAATCAATATTCAATGCAGGGTCATTAAACATTAACCCACCTTCAGCTGCCTTATTGTACACATTATCGCACTTGTAAAAGAAAGTTGCAACATTGCTTAGTACCACAAAGCCATGAGCAAAACCACGTGGAACGAATAGCTGCTTTTTATTATCGGCAGTAAGCTCTAAAGCAACATGCTGCCCGAATGTGGGAGAGCCTTTACGAATGTCTACAGCAATATCTAATACCGCACCTTCTAATACGCGTACCAACTTTGCTTGTGCAGCATCGCCCCATTGGAAGTGGAGACCTCTTAAAACACCTTTAACGGAGCGACTTTGATTGTCTTGCACAAAATGTACATTAAGTCCTGTAGCATTATTGAATTTATGCTCATGAAAACTCTCGAAAAAATAACCTCTATCGTCGGCAAATACAGTATCGTGAACGATAAAACAATCTGCTAAATGGGTGGCTTCAATTTTCATATAACTATAACTACTTGAGCTGTGATTTATCGGTTAACATACTGTTGTTCGTAATAAGCCTGATAGCTACCGGAAGTTACATTGTTGAGCCATTCTGTATTGTTCAAATACCAATCGATGGTTAGCGATAAGCCTTCTTCAAACGTTACAGATGGGCTCCAACCCAACTCTTTATTAATTTTTGTGGCATCAATAGCATAACGCAAGTCGTGGCCTGGCCTATCTTTTACGTAAGTGATTAATTGCTCACTTTCGCCAGGGGCTCTGCCCAGTTTTTCATCCATTTGCTTACAGAGCAACTTCACCAAATCGAGATTTTTCCATTCATTAAAGCCTCCGATGTTGTAAGATTCGTGGTTTTTCCCAGTATGGAAAACAGTGTCGATACCTCTTGCATGATCTACCACAAATAACCAATCGCGGGTATTTTCACCTTTACCATATACAGGAAGCGACTTTTTGTGGATGATGTTATTGATAAATAGCGGAATTAACTTTTCAGGAAAATGGTTAGGACCATAATTATTACTGCAGTTCGTAATAACATAACCTAAGCCATAGGTTTCGCCATAGGCACGCACAAAATGATCGCTAGCGGCTTTACTTGCACTATAAGGTGAATTAGGATCGTAAGGTGTTGACTCAGTGAAAAAGCCCGTATCGCCCAACGTACCATACACTTCATCTGTTGAAACATGATGAAAGCGATGCTTGGTATAATCGGCTTTCCAATGCTTTTTGGCAGTATTTAGCAAATTAACTGTACCTATTACATTGGTTTGCACAAACTCTAGCGGATTAGAAATACTTCTATCAACATGACTTTCTGCTGCCAAGTGTATAACATCGGTAATACCATGCTTAGTAAAGATTTGATCTAACACATCAGCATCGAGGATATTAGCTTTTTCAAACTTATAGTTAGGTTGCTGATCAATATCTTTCAAATTTTCCAAGTTACCCGCATAGGTCAATGCATCGAGGTTAACAATGGTATAGTTAGGATATTTATTTACAAACAAGCGTACCACATGCGAGCCAATAAAGCCAGCACCACCTGTAATTAAAATAGACTTACTCATAAATTATTTATTTTTTTCTTTAATATATACTTGCGTAAATGATTGAAAGGGTTTTGATAACAACCAATAGATAACAAGTACTAATAATGATAGTAATCCGCCTGCTGTTGCCAATACCAGCGTTGAAATTTTTTGCCGTTTCAATGGCAGTTTAGGCTCATCAATAATGCTGAACAATGGCGCTTGCTTCATCAACAAAAATCTACTTACCTCTAGATTTTTAGCTACTTCGCCAATCGCTGCTGTTGCTATGGATATTTCTATTTGGCGCTCTTGCACCGATGTCATTGGCGATTGAAATACTGGATTAAGGTTTGCATCAACAGTAGCTGCTCTTTTCTGAATAGCACCTGAAATAATCGCTCTAAGAGAATCAACCTTTTCTTCTAAGATGCGAACGTTTTTAGCACTTTTTGCGGTTTTCACACTTGTGTACATTGTACCCAAGTTATCCATTAATGCTTGTACAAATTGTATGCTAAGTTTCGGATCGTTAGATGTAAAATCAACTTGATAAATATCTGTTTTTCTGTCTGGTATTGTAGCTACGAGATGCTTCTTTTGAATTAAATCAACAATTGTTGACATGATAGAATCTTGAAAAGGAGTTGCAGAAACAGTAGTATCTGACACTTTAAAGCAGGGTAATTCAATGGGTTTTGATCGTGCCTTTATCTTATAGAGTTTTATAAACTGATCTGCATAGGTTTCTTTTTCACCGGCATTGTGTTGCAACAATGTTTTCTCAATCAACTTTCTCGACTTAATGAATTGCAATAAGTTATTGCCTGAAAACATAGAGCTTACGCCACCTGCATCAAAGCCAAACTGAGCTGCTAAACTCATTAATCCACTAGAAGCATCATATTCGCCATCTAATGTGAAAGTTACCGAAGCGGTGTATTTGGGCTTTTTTAAATAGCCATATGAACCAGCAACCGCCGCACCCAGCGTACCTACTAGCAGCACAATTTTCCATTGTGAAATTGCATATAGTATAAATATTCTAACCCTTACAAAAACATCGCTGAGCTTAACCTCTTCCATGAATGCATTTTAATCTATAAACGTAGTAAAGCTATTACAACGGTAGCAACAGATGCTAAAGCAGTAGTAATTCCGACCATTTCGGCCACAGATACACGCTTTCCGTCACGCTCTAATTTCTTTGGAACAAATATTTCGTCTCCAGCATTAATAATTGGGTTTGATTTAAAAATCAAAAAGCTCTTCACCCGCTTACCATTACCATTACTTGCAACCACAAATGCCTTACGTTTTTGTGCTTGTGTAGAAAACCCACCTGCTAAATCGATATAATAACTCAGTCTACGATTGGGTATGTATGCAATTTGGGTTTGCAACAACACCTCACCTTTAACTTTTACCACATCATCTTTAGAGGGTACATTAATAACATCACCGTCTTGCAGTAAGATATCTATTGACGACTTTGGCTTTTTTAATATTTCCTCTACATCAATTGCCACAGTTTCGTAGGCTTCTACACTATCGATTAAAGCTGTAAATGCAGATGAGTCGTTCTTAGTACTGAACAGTTTTTTAGCTGCATTACGACGAATGTCGGCATTGGGATCATCGGCACTCACCCTTCTTCTCAAAGAAACACCTTTAATATTCGATAAAGAAGTGAACCCCCCAGCTCTGTTTAAGATGTCACTCAACCGTTCGTTTCTATTCGAGAGTACATAGTTGCCCGAAAATTTCACCTCACCTTTAACGGTTACTACTTTTTGAACAAAGTAACCGAGGTTCGTTCTTACGATTACAATATCATAAGGTTGTAAAGCAATGCTGCTCTTGATTTGATCTAAACTACGTTCAGTATCTAAATTAATTACTTCAGCAATTTCTATGTTGTCTTTGCTTTCTGCGTTTGTAATTCGCCTACCTATTTCTAGTCTTAACCCTGTAGCAGCCTCTGTAAAGCCTCCGGCAACAATTACAGCATCAGCTATAGTCATTCCAGTTTTATATTCGTAAGCACCAGGCTTACGTACTTCGCCCTCTACCGATATTGTTTTTTTATCTCTCAAATCGGTGATGATAGGTATAAACACTTTATCATCAGCCTGCAATACAACATCGGGTTCTGTACCATTCAAAATGGCTTTTAGGTTGTAAGATGCAGTACTGTAAGTTAAATCTGCATTTAATCTTGAGATGCTAATTTTTTCTGTAAATGCACCTTCACGCAGGCCATCGGCAAGCTGCACCAGCTTTAATAGCGAACTGGCACTTTCAACACTATACGTTCCTGCACGCTTGAAGGCACCCTCGGCAGAAATTCTGTTTTTAAAGCGAGCGTACACATACTCTGCTTCTATGGTGCTACCCGTAGCAGGTTTGAAGCCATTGAAGTTACTTGCAACTACTGTTTTTATTTCTTTTTGCTTTCCTGCTACTTCGGTAATACGTACCTGCTCTCTGTAAGCACTATCAATAAACCCACCCGCATAATCAATGGTTTGTTGCAAATTTTCATTTGCTGTAAGCTCATAAATACCCGGACGTTTGAAAGCACCTTTCAAATAAATACGTTTGTCGTAATAATTGATTTTTACAACATCGTTCTCTGTTAAGCGTATGTTAGCTTTTGTACTACCGTTGTGCAAAAATTGATACAAATCGGCAACTGCAATTCGCTTACCTGCTCTAATAACCTCTATATTTCGAAAAGATCCATTCTTAGATGGCCCCCCACAAGTATACAGCAAGTTAAACAGTGTTGTAAACGAGCTAACACTATAAACACCTGGCTTACGAGCCTGACCAATAACAATTACTTTAATGGTTCTAATACCACCTAAGGTTGTTTTCACTTGCGTAAATCCACTGTTGATTGCACGATAAATGGTTTTAGCAAGATGTGCTCTAATTTTTTGATCGGGCTCCGCAATGGTTAATCCATTCACATTGATGATGCCTGCATTTTGAATGAATACATTGCCTTCGGGACTCACCTTCAAATTATAACTTGCCTCGCTTTGACCATAAATGATTACACTAAGTACATCGCCAGGGCCTACCACATAATCGAGTGGTGTGGCAATTTGCAAATCAGGCTCAAACGAAAGGGATGGATTAGTGAATAGCTCCATTCCGTAAATCATTTGCTCTAAACTATCTAATTCTACTTCGGCAAGTATTTCTTTGGTGGGTGCTTGCTTGCGAGTAGTATTATTCTGTTTCGTATCGGGCTTAGCATTTACCGTAAGGTTAGCTATACCACCTAACCCTTTGAGGCGCTGCATTATTTTACCGATTTCGCCAACTGCCATACCACGGGCACGTAGTAACTGCTCTATTTGAGCATCGCTAACATTTGATGCTTTCGCTTTTTGGTAATAGGTATTTAAATCTTGATCTGAGATTTGTTCAGATGTAACGCTACTTAGGTTGTCGGCATTTAACGTGCCCATTTGGGCTGATGCCAACGCACACCAAAGGAGTGCTACGAGGAGGGGTGTGAGAAATTTCATGCTAAGCAAGTACGTTCGAGGGTGTTAAAACATGTCTTTTACCAGCTGGTAAGTAGCCGCAATACCTTGTTCAAGCGATATTTTTGGCGACCAGCCTAAGTTACTAATCTTACTGATATCCATTAGTTTTCTTGGAGTGCCATCGGGCTTAGAGGTATCAAAAACCAAATTACCTTCAAAACCAACCGCTTCTTTTACCATTTCGGCTAGTGTTTGAATGGTAACATCGGTTCCGGTACCTACGTTCACAAAGCCTTCTTCGTTGAAATTGTTCATTAAGAAAACGCAAGCCTCGGCAAGGTCATCTACATGCAGAAATTCTCTGCGAGGCGTGCCTGTACCCCAAATTTCGATACTGCTGGCACCCGCTTTTTTGGCTTCGATAGTTTTACGCAATAAAGCAGGAAGTACATGACTACCGTTTTTATCGTAGTTATCGTTAGGGCCATACAAATTGGTTGGCATAGCCGAAATGAAGTTACAACCATACTGACGGCGATAGGCATCGCACAGTTCAATGCCTGCAATTTTGGCGATAGCGTAAGGCTGATTGGTAGGTTCTAAATAGCCTGAAAGGAGGTATTCTTCTTTTAATGGCTGTGGTGCCATTTTAGGATAAATACAAGACGAACCTAAAAAAAGTAGCTTGTTAACTTTATGCTCGTAGGCTGCATGTATAATGTTGGCCTCGATCATAAGGTTGCGATAAATAAAATCGGCTCGATAAATATTGTTCGCCAGAATACCGCCCACTTTGGCCGCTGCTAAAAAAACATACTCGGGCTGTTCTTGTGCAAAGAATTCGTTCACAGCTTGCTGTTGCGTTAAATCGAGCTCGGCGCTGGTTTTTACCGTAAGGTTATTGTAACCCAACTTACGTAAATGGCGCTCGATGGCAGAACCTACCATGCCGCGATGACCAGCGATGTATATTTTACTATTGAAGTTCATGATTATTCGTATTGATTTCTGATGGTGAAGCCTGCTTGTTGTAATAGTTGTTCTTTTTTAAATAACTCAATATCGGCCAATACCATTTCATTCACCAAGGCATCGAGTGTATAAGTAGGCTCCCAACCTAGGTTTTGTTTGGCTTTTGTAGGATCGCCAATAAGAAGATCTACTTCTGTTGGACGGAAATATTTTGGATCGATGTGCATTACAATTTTGCCTACCAAGCCAGCATCGGCACTATCAGCTACGGCGGTAACTGTGGCAATTTCGTTCACACCTTCGCCACTAAAGGCAACTGTAATACCTGCTGCTGCAAATGCCATAGCAATGAATTCACGTACAGTGGTAGTAACGCCTGTCGCAATTACATAATCTTCAGGTGTATCTTGTTGTAAGATGCGCCACATGGCTTCTACATAATCTTTCGCATGCCCCCAATCTCGTTTTGAATCGATATTACCCATGTAGAGCTTGTCTTGAAGCCCTAATTTAATTTTGGCAACACCACGTGTAATTTTTCTGGTGACAAAAGTTTCGCCACGTAGCGGACTTTCGTGATTGAAAAGAATACCATTACATGCATACATGTTGTATGCTTCGCGGTAGTTAACCGTGATCCAATATGCATACATTTTAGCTACGGCATACGGAGAACGTGGATAGAATGGTGTTGTTTCTTTTTGTGGCACTTCTTGTACCAAGCCGTACAATTCTGATGTAGATGCTTGATAGATACGAGTTTTTGCTGTTAATCCTAAGATACGCACCGCTTCAAGAATACGAAGGGTACCAATACCATCGGCATTGGCAGTATATTCTGGAGTATCGAAACTTACTTTCACGTGGCTCATAGCACCGAGGTTATAAATTTCATCGGGCTGCACTTCTTGAATGATTCTGATGAGGTTAGTGCTATCGGTTAAATCGCCGTAATGTAGTTTGAAACGTATATTTTTTTCGTGCGGATCTTGATACAAGTGATCGATACGATCTGTATTAAACAAAGAAACACGACGCTTGATGCCATGTACTTCATATCCTTTACTCAATAATAATTCAGAGAGATAGGCACCATCTTGACCAGTTACACCTGTAATAAGTGCTTTTTTCATGTGTTATTTATTTACGATTGTTATCTAGAATTTCTTAAGAAAAATGAATACGCCACTTGTAAAAATGGTAGCGGCATTACACGCAGAAAGAGTCGTAAAACAACATTTCTGTAAAAACGGATTTTAGTAATAAAATGATCGGCCATCATTTTATGAAAGAAATCGTACTCGCTTAAAAAATAAGCGTATCCATGCCTACGCTTTGCCATGTTATTACCAATACGAACATCTACCAAAATTTCTTGGAGGTTATGAAACATCGCTCCACGTTTTAGCATTTCATACCATAGATTGTAGTCTTCTAAATTCCTTTGGCTCCAATAGCCACCCGCTTCAATGGCCTTTTGCTTTTTGAACACAACAGTCATGTGATTAAACGGGCTACGCTTTTTAATGAACTCCTTTAAATCGTTGTGTAATTCTGGGAGCCTGCGAACTCTGTTTAAATCATGTATTTTGAATTTGAACTCTTCTATGTTACAACCTAGTACATCGATATTTGGATGATGTTTAAGAAAGTTGAACTGAATTTCGAATCTATTTGGCTTTGCGATATCGTCTGAATCCATTCTTGCTACGTAATCATATTTACAGTAATGTAAACCTGTATTCATAGCAACCCCCATTCCGCTATTATGTTCGAGTTTTACGATATTAAACAAGTTGGGATATCTGCTTTCAAAGTTGTTTAAAACCATTCGAAGTTCGTTGGATATTGGACCATCTTCAACTATTACAATTTCTGATGGCAATAGGGTTTGTTGTACGATACTCTCGAGTGCTTGATTAAAAAATTCAGGGCTTTCTTTAGTATAAATAGGTATTAAAACAGAAAAGTTCATTAAATGTGTTGTTACTGAAACTTAAAATAGTGATTGAAGATTAACCTTGAATCTCTAAAAATATAGTTGGCAAAGATAGAAGATGCCCACTGAGTAATAATTGTTGCAACGGCAGCTCCCATTGCACCAAATTTTGGTATCAATACAATGTTCAGGATTACGTTTAGCACCAGTCCGATCAATGTTTTGTAAAGAATAATTTTTTGCTGCTCCTCGATAATCATAAGCTGACTGAAGGCTACGCCGCCAAAAATTGGTACGAGTGTCCAACAATACAAAGCCAATACCGATGCCGACTCAACATATTCGCTGCCAAACAATAAACTGATGACGAGAGATGATGATAGAGATAACGCAATACTAAGAATAGCAGCCCCAGCCAAAAAAGACCAAAAAATGATTTTGGCTAATTTGAAGTAAGCGTTACTGCTAATACCTCGTTTTTTAATTAGCACTTTATAACAGCTGCCTGTAACTACAAGCGGTATGAAGTAAAATATTTCAGTGACTTTAGTACAAGCAGTGAAATACCCCACTTGTTCGATGGTTGATAACTTCCCTAACAAAATTTGATCGATTTTCATGTATACGACTATTGCCAAATTAGCCACCATAAATGGTATGGCTTTTTTTATCATTGCCGCAATAGCGGGCAGGGAAAAAAACAACTTGAACTTTTCTCTAAACCGGAAGTAGAGAAAGAGTACAACATCGGCAATAAATACATCAAAAACAGTTAAGAAAGCAAAAACGAGAATATCGGCTTTCGCCAGAATTGCCAATATTTTAAGCAGGGCTCCAACTACAAAAAAACTGTTCCTGAACAGTACAACTGTTTTAGATTTTAGCTCGGCTTGAAAAACATAATCAATCGTGGCAAAAGAAGTTGTTAATAGTGGGAAAATGAGTAGCAATAAAATAAGCAGATTTTCATTTGTTTCATTGGTGATCCAAAAGAAAAGCAGCAAACACAAAAGCGTGGCTATAGATGCAAACATTCTTAACGCAAAAGCAGTACTGATGATACTGTTTCGTTGCTCTTTATGCATCACTAACTCCTTCACTAAAAAACTCTCCATTCCTAAGTTCGCAAGTACAATACCAACCCCTATGTAAGCATTTACATAATTGATTTTACCAAAATTAACAGGGCCTAGATATCTTGTTACCCAAACCCCAACGATTAGGCTAACAACCATTCTCCACACCCTATCTACAACTAACCAAATGATATTTTGAACCTCTGGCAACTTTACTAGCTTCATCAAATCTTTACTAAGCATCATGCAACTACGGTTTTAAATAATGATACTTAGGCAAAGGACTTAACGCTGTAATTTTATACAGAGAGACTACTTGCTTATTATACTTGAAAGCTTCAAGTGCCACCAAGGGCGTGTATTCTGAATAGCTTGGAATAAAGAAATAGTCGCAAGTGCTTAGTAATTCGTTTTTTTTATGCTGATTGTTGCAAATAGCTATGTTGAGCTTATTAGCCAGAAAAGCAAATAGTAAATAGTTAATAGAGGCTTTTTGTTGTGTTAATAAGATGATGTTCTTAGGCTTGCTACCAGTAATTTTCCTTTGAATAGCATAACGCACTAGCCACCATATATTTTTTACTGGTTCAAAATTGGCAATTGTAAATACAAATCCATTTCCCTGATTATCCAATGGTTGTTTTACATCTGATTGATGGCGTACTAAATATGCTTTTATAAAATCGTATAGCTCGTACTTGAGCTTGTTAGCTTTTACGTAAGTGAAATCGCTATGTCTATAATTATCGCTGCTACCTGAAATAAAGCATACTTCATCATAATACTTCAAGCGATGCAACTGACCAACTCTTATTATATTTTTGAGTTTGTAGTATATCGGATAAAAATGAAATCGAAGTTTAACAGCTACCCAACCGTGACTAATAATAATTTTTTTAAAATTGTTTTCAAGTACATATCCATTGTCTTCTACAAGTGCTTTAAATTGATTGAGCTTTCTTACAAGTTTGTCTGCACCTGAAAAATGTGCATTCACAATAACTGTGTCAAAAACAATTGAATCGTTACTGTTTGTTTTAATCTGAAAAAAATCTTGCGTAACAGCTTCGAGCACAAGAATAGTATCATACTTGTGCATCAAAACATCGTTTATGTAAAATTCTGAAAAAACTGCAATGCCATTAACTGTTCTTTTATAAGTATCTGTTACAAATATTACACCCTTTGACACGCTATGCTTAAATTTTAGTCCAGTGGTTTGGTATGAAAGAATCGTAGTTAAAACCACCGGATTTACCAGGTAAGAACCACTTTTGTGGAGCTATGATAATTTTATTAGTGTTTTGATTTAAATATGCCGCCCACCAACTAAAAGTGCTATTTGAAATAATGATATGCTGACATGCACTCATAAATGTGAGATCTAAATATGAATTACTGCCAAAGTTTTCATTCACAAGTATCTTGGTAGCACCATCAATATCAAAATTTTCTTTTATCCAATGATGATCGTCTCCAAAAAAATAAAATACAGCTTGTGGATGTAACTGTTTAATATGGTTGATTGCAGCATTATAATATTGAACATCTAAAACATGATGACTACTATGTGGAAGCAAATAATCTGTTCTGCGAATATGCACTGCAACAGCAGTACGACCAGCAACACCATTTAAGAAGTTTTGCAACTTCAGCTGTAGATTTTCTTTTAGTGTAAAGGCACTTACAATATTGCTATACTGTGCATTGAAGTAATTATTGCTTTGCCAATAACCATCTAAATAAACCAGAGGCGCTTTTATTTTTAATGCCCCTAGCTGATCTGCATCTGTAAGATATTTTATTCCGAATAATGGTAGTATATACTTACGTAAATGAGGATACTTACCAAAAAACATTTGAGCTATGTAATTGGAAATGATGGGATGCTTATAAGATTTGTAAGCAACATTAAAATGCTCTAACTCGAATGCTCTTGGTGTATCTCCTTTTTTATGACTAATCTTATAATAGCTTGTATCTAAAAAGAGGGTTGCATTTAATTTTTGAGCTAGCGCAAATCCTGTTGCAAACTGCAACATTTGATTGCCTAGTCCTCCCATTAATTTTACCACTACTTTTTGTTTCATAAACACTATGATCAACAGCAGTTAAACTGCTAACTGCTAATTAAGCTTTTTAATTTGTACTTAGCGTAATCAATCAACACAATACCTGCATAGCAAATACCATCTATTCTTTTCCAAAGTGCTCTTTCGAGAAAAATGTTTGCTTTATAACGAAAAAGTTTTTTGCCATGCTCCGTGTAACTATTTCGTATAGAATCATTTGAATTAGTGCTATACCAAATAGTTGGCTTGTTGATGTAATAGTGCTTTCGATGACTGATTAGATTGTTTAAAATAAAAAAGTAATCTTCAACACTACGATAAGAAGCACGCTCATCAAATAAACTCACTTCATTGTTATCAATACAAAGCGTACTTAAAATGCCGTGATTCTGAAACCAATTACGTAACAACGATACTTGTTTTACAGGAATATCTAACGCTTTAAAATAGACATTGCTTGTTAGCTCATTATCAACTCGTAAATAGGCATTGCAAGTGATAACCGCTTTAGTAATTTTTCTACTAGTAATTAAGCTGTGAATTTCGGCTAGGTGATTTTCTTTAAACAAATCATCACTATCACAGAAACATATCCAAGAACCAGTAGCGTTTTTTATACCTATGTTTCTCGGAGTGGCAGGACCACCAGTATTTTGCGGCGTTTGTAAAAACCTAAAGTTGGGTATATCATATTTTTTAACAACATCCTTTGTATCGTCGGTTGAACAATCGTCTACTACTATTATCTCATAGTCGTTAAACGTTTGTGCAAGAATGCTATTAATAGCTACTTCAAGTTGTTGACTTCGATTATAAGTTACTATGATGATTGAAAAAAAATACGCCAAACTATTCTAACTATTGTAGGGTTTAAACGGTAATATATATTATCAACTATTCAGCGAATGGAACAAAGCATTGTATTTTATAATTCATAGCACTGATGTATACTGGATAATAAGAGCTGTTAAAGTTTAAATGCTGACTTATGCTTGCCTTGCCTTAACATTCTAAAGTACTGCTTACAGAAGTATCCAATTAAAATAAATATATTATGCGAATAGTGCTTGAAGAACTGATTTAAAAATACACTATCGTTATGTTCTGCTTTTGAAGATTCACTAATAGCATCGATTTTTATTTCGCTATTACTAAATATTAGATCATTATACCAATCGGGTAATTTATTGGTATGGGTATATGCCACATTCAAGTTGCCAAAACCCCTATTATCTATCATAGACTGTGATGGCACAAAAAATGGCTTTTTAGTAATAAACTGATAATAATGTAGTAAACTATCCCAACTTGTACCATGACGTTCATAACTGAAGCTAACGTAATTGATTAGTACAATTAGCTTTATTCGAAATGATACATCTTTTACCGTAAGGAGTTTTAAAACATCTCGCAGCTTTAAACGGCTTGTTACTACAAACTCATAGAACTGCTTAAAGTAATTTCTGTTTGTGTACCAGCCCCAAAAGAAAGGAATGTAAGATTGATATAAATAGAAGCGCTTGTTATGCTGTATACAGTTAGAGAAAAAACTAATATTTTTATCAAGTACACCTTCGACATTTTTACTGTGTTCTAAAAAACTAAAAAAACCAACTGTTGGTATACAATCATCTTCAAGGATAATACCTCTTTCTTCGTGTTCAAAAAACCATTTGATACCAGTAATTACATTGCGTTCGCAACCAATATTTTCAACCGACTTTTTTAATTGGAAGTCAAACTGATTTGCTTCTAGATAAGCTTCAATTTTGTTGAATCCTGCTGCATCGCGTGGATAATGATCAATAGCGATGTATACTTTCTTGTAATGGTTTTTGTTGAGTGCCTCTAGTATGGTTAATACAAGCTCGAAGCGGTTGTATGTAATGATTAGAACAGGAAGTGTCATTAAAGTGAATGCGTTAGCAGCTATGTTAACCCGTTAGCCGTTGCTTTGATTGAAATTTTACGAAGTATTTAATTTGTTTCACCAATACTGTTACAACAATAATGTATCCGGCAATTAATATTAAGCCTGATAACGAGGTAATAATAGGTTGGTATATCCCAAAAATTAGCATGAAAAAATTGAGTACTTGTAAAAACTTAATGAATATACTTTCGGATTTAAGTCCGAAAATAACGCCAGCCATTAAGCCATAAAGAAAAATGCCGATGTAGCCAGCATCTAGATAAATAGGAAAGAAATTGGTTGAGAAGGCATTGTATTGGTAATCGAGCACTTCGATGTATTTACCATCAGTTAGCTTTAAGTTATAGCCCTCCCAAGCGTAATTTAAATTGATACCAATTTTTGATACGAATATTTTCAAAATAAGAAACAAAGAACTTATCGTATTACATTCTAGCGGGTTACCAAAAAATGGTCGATCTTCTGTAAAATGTTCGAAGAGAAAATAGCCTACATACTGATAGTCGAGTACACTTTTTCTAAAAACTTCGTAGTTGATAATATCAGATATGCCTCCTACTGCTAAGTCTACAAAAAACTGCCGTATATATACAGTGATAAATGATATTGCAAGAATAATAGATGCACCGATGTAAAGCACCCTTTTCTTGAGACCTAATTTTGAATGAAAGAGGTATAAAAAAAAGAAAACGAAAATGTATTGAAACCTACCTAATCTAATAATACCATCGAGAACAATCAAAAAGAAGCATAGGTATATTAACCGCTTATTTTTTTTATCGAAGTTGTTACTAAGAAAGAAAATGGTTGCTAGTAACAAGCCAGGTGTAAGAAATACTGAATAAAATGTAAATAGATAGTTAGATTTAAAAATACCTCCAGACGATTCATAGAAATCCATCCGATAAGTAGCTATCTCAAAGCCATCGTTGTATATCCTATAGATACCATAGAGTTCTACAATTGCAACGATATAAACCAAATACTTGAAAAAACTATACGATAAATCTCTTATACTCCAACTAAACGTAGGGAATGTTGCTTGCTCAAATGTTACATATCCTATGGTAAATGCAACCACAAATAGTGCAACAACAGTAGTAGCACGTGGTAGAAAAACACCTTCGGTTAAAAATAAAATTATCAGCGGCACTACGTACCAAAGAACCACTAAAGCATATTTTTTAATTCCCATGTGCTATACTACTATCCATTCGCTTGGATAAAGGTCTGATAAATTATGCTTGATTGCTTGGTACCATTTTGATGGCGCTACCACCAACTTATTAGGATAAGGATTTAAATATGCAGACCACCAACTGAATGTGCTATTGGCAATGATTTGATGCTTACACATTTTCATTAAACTAAAATCAATTAACGCTGCGTGTGCCATACTACTTGTATCAACGATTGTACATGGCGCTATAACAGAAAGTTTCTTAACAAGTACATTTGTAACCCAATCAATATCATTTGAAAATATAAAAACCCTAGCATCTGCTAATTGGCTCTTCAGGAGATTCAGTGCACTTGTATAGTACTCATCGGTAAGATGAGCCATTTTTGAAGCTGCCTTTTTATTAGATAGATAATCACCTCGGCGTACGTGCAAAGCAATTGCGTTATTACAACTCTTTATTTCGTTAGCAAACGAAGTAACATCGGCAATATTGCATGTAAACTCAGAGCGTAATGCTTCTTTTATATCTTCAAAGTATTTGTACGATTGGAAGTAACCATAATACAGTCTATAACATTTTTGAGTAGCCGCCTGATCAAAGTTTACATCTCGCTCAATAAAAAAATTGCTCAAAGGCATTTTAGGCAACTTTCGAAGTAATCTCAGAAAGTGTATATGTTTTACTATGTTTTTGTGGCTAATAATTCGCTGTTGGGGAACATTGAGTTTGTTAAGTTCAAAACTACCTCTGCCCTTTGCCTCTGTGTATGCAGAAATATCAGCAAAGTAATCTATCCCATATTTGAGCCCAATACTTTTTATAAATGCATATTGGAATAGTTGATTTCCTAATCCTCCATCAAGCTTTACAACACAACTATCACTTACCATACGCACGCCTAACTTTTAGCAGCTTCTTAAACAACAAGAACATAATACCTAATACACCTGCAAGGAACGAACCTACTACCAAACTAAATAATTTGCCCAGCTTCTTAGCTTTTAAGGGCATCCTTGGTTCATCTACCATCTGAAACAATGGTGTTTCTTTTTGGAGTGTAATTTTCGCTACTTCTAGGTTTTTAACTACTTCGCCATAGGCTGCAGCGATAACAGTTGTTTGAGCTTGATTTTTTTGAACAGGAGTTCTATTAACTTGTAAAGACGGGTTCAAATTATATACATTGTCTAGTGCAACTGCAGTAGAATTAATACTACGCTCCAAAAGTGTACGAAGACTGTCTGCTTCTTTCTGAAGCATATCGAGATTTTGGCGAGCAAGTTTTGTTTTCGTTTCAATATAAAATTGCGTTGTTTCATCTACAATGTACCTAGTAAAGTACAGAGCAAACATTTCGTTCTTACTCTTAGTATAAATTTCGTAGATGTTTGTTTTCTTATCGTTTCTTACAACATTGAAGTTAGATTTCATGATCACATCCTGCACTTCCCTGAACAAGCTATCTTGTACGCCAGTCATTAACTTAGGCGACAATGGAAATGGGAACGCATGCTTAAGCCTATCTTTTTTAGCCCAACCTTTATCTAATTGTAGTGAACGACAGTATAAATTGATCAGATTATCATTAGTGTTAGGCAATTTCTTGAATAGCACCCTTTCGCTTAAGTATACAGATCTGAATAGCGATAATATATTATCGTCACTAAACGCATCTGCACCACTATTACCTAAACTAAAGCCAAACTGGCTGGCCAAGTTCATTAAACCAGAAGATCTGGGTTGATTACTCAACACAAAAACACTTTTCGCTTCATAGGTTGGTTTGGTATAAAATGCTATTGCTATACCTATAATACCACCCACTAAGGAACAGCATCCAAGAAAAAGCCAATTCCTGAGAAGTAGCTTTATAAATGCTACAACCTTATTTACAACATCTATAAAAGAAATTTCTTTGTTAGTAGTCATACTACCTTATTACATTGATTAATGCTATTACAACAGCAGCTAATGATGCTACGGCACTGGTAATAGCTATGTTTTCTTGGAGTGAACGTTTAGGACGTCTATCGGCATTTGGCCTCGGTACAATAATCTCAGAACCGGGTTTAACTTTTGGATAAGTTCTAAACAATAAATAGTTTTTTCTTACAGCTGCTTTACCATTGGCGTATAGTACATATACTCGCTTCATCGAAGCATCTTCTGTGAAACCACCTGCTGCGTTGATGTACGATTTCAATGTAAGCTTATTGTCGTAAGGTATTTGTGTAGGGAACATTACCTCACCAGTAACTTTAACTTGCGGATCTTTTTTGGGTATGTAAAACACATCGCCGTCCTCTAGAAAGATATCTTCCTTAGAGCCAGGATTCTTTTGAATGTAAGCAATGTTTAAAGGTATTTGATCTACAGGCCTACTCACTTGCTTAACAATTGCACCTGTTGAATCTTTTAGCTGATCTTGAATTTTTTTTACGGTTTGTAAGCGTACATCTTCCGATAATGAGCCGGCCTGCTTTCTTCTTTGAATGTATGCTCCATCAATATCAGCCTCTGGGGTGAAGCCTCCGATTCTTTGCAGCAAATCACTCACCTTCTCATTCCTTGTTTTAATAGCATACTTACCCGGAAGTTGAATTTCACCTCTTGCAAAAACAGTTTTAGGAAGCATATAGCCCGGCTGTTGCTTTATAATTACCATGTCTTTTGATTTCAGTGTGATATCAGCAAGACCTCTTAATAGATCAACTGTATCACTCATGGTAATAACATCGCTTATACGTACATCGGTATTAGACAAACTATCTCGCTTTATAAAACGGGCAATTTCTATTTGCTTTCCAAAGGCCAAATCTGTGAAGCCATCGCTTAAGATAATGGCGTCTTTTAAGGTCATACTATCGAAATAAGCATATCGACCGGGCTTTTTAACCTCACCTTCAATATAAATGTACTGTTCGTTCGCAAGGGTTGGTATAGCAGATATTTGTACCAAGTCGTTGCGCTGTAATGCTATCAGTGTTCGTCCTTCTGCAACATCTTTCACATTAAAGCTAATAACCGACTTCGTTAAATCTTTATTCTCTCTAATTAAGATACCTCTATCTAGGTAGGCTTCATCTTTTAAACCTTCTGCCTTCTTCAGTAGATCATTTACCGTAAGGTTAGGTGTTACTGCATACTCACCAGGTCTGAACACAGCACCAATAATAGTTACTCTATTCTTAAGCCTGTCTAAAAGTGAACCTACTGTAATTTGATCGCCATTTTGTGGTGTGTAACTTGCAAAGTTTTCTTTGCTGATATCTTCTACTTTTTTCTCAAGATCGGTATTAGTAATTACTTTAATACTAGCCTTGTAAGCGTTGCTTGTATAACCTTGGGCATATGCCACCAAATCGTTGAAAGTTTCGTTGGCTAATAATTCGAACAACCCGGCCCTTTTCACTTCGCCGATAAGTTCAACACGATTATCAAATGCGGGTATTCTAATAACATCATTATCACGTAACTGCACATTATCAATTAACGTACCTTTTGCCAGTAACTTGTACAGATCTATCACCCGAACAATTTTGTTATTCCGAATCAGTTCAATTTTTCTGTAAGAGCCTGTCGCGTTAGGTCCACCACTCAAATAAAGGGCATGAAACACGGTTCCCAGCGAAGAAATGGTATATGTACCAGGTTTTTGAGCACCCAATATGGTTACACGAATACTTTTAACCCTGCTCAACGTAACCGATAACTTACTAGACCCGTTTTTAAGTGTTCCATAAGGCCCAGCCGCAAGCACTTGATTGATTTTTTGTGTTGCAGCTTCAAGGGTAAGTCCGGCCAACCGAATTAAACCAGCATTAGGGATATATATGAATCCTTCATTGGTAACAGGCAACTCGTAGCGAGCCTCTTGTATTCCATAAATCAGTACTTGGATAACATCATCAGTGCCCAATTCATAATTCTGAGGTGCACTTATTCTCAAGTTAGGCTCAAAACTAAGACTCGCATTTTCGAAAATCTCGGCACCAAAAACCCTATTTGATTTCGCAGTTTCTTTTACTATCGGAATGATACTACTATTTAAGGTAACATTAGTGCTGTTAGCTGCTACAATAGCACTTTTACCGCTTGGAGCCATATTACCTACTGGTTTGGTATCGAGCTGCATGAGCCTGGCCTTCAACTTTTGTATTTCACTGGCTGGCATGCCCTTAGCAAGCGCTAATTGTTCTGCCTGAGCCTCAGAAATACCCATTTCCTCCAATTGCACTTTCAGCTTAGCAATATCAGCATCCGAAACTTGCTCTACTCTGAATGTAGAAAGATCTGCACCTTTCAACAAATCTTGCGCCTTTGCTGTTATAGATATCGTAAATACAGCAATGGAAAATAAGAGCTTATACGCTGTAATAAAATATTTCATTTGATAATTTTACTTATAGCTTCGCTACTCTCAGTCCCAATCGGCACTGAGCTTCAAACATAACTATAGCCGACAAATATAGATAACTACCAATAACAATCAAATCAAAAGAGCGCCCCTAATAATTTGATAATCAATACATTACGAGTACCTTACGGTAAATGATTACGTATATTTTTACCGCAAGGCCATCATTTTTAATTGCGTTTTATTGCAGGATGATAAATGCAAAACGTATTTTCACCAACTAAA
>DMPB01000099.1:34626-36954 GCA_003456175.1 Chitinophagaceae bacterium
AACGTATTTTCACCAACTAAAACCGCACAATAATGCAACAGCGTTATTACGCTCTCGATGTATTCAGAGGTGCCACCGTAGCCCTTATGATTATGGTGAATAACCCCGGCAGTTGGAGTCATATTTTTCCGCCTTTGGCACATGCCGAATGGCATGGATGCACGCCTACCGATCTTGTATTCCCTTTTTTCCTTTTTGCAGTAGGTAATGCCATGTCGTTTGTAATGCCCAAGTTTTATGAAAAAGGAGATGCGTTCTTTCTCAAAAAAGTACTCAAACGCACTTTACTGATATTTCTTATTGGCTTACTGCTGGCATGGTCGCCATTTGTACGTTGGGATGGCGATGTTCTTGCATTTAAAACATGGGAAAAACTTCGCATTTTTGGTGTACTACAACGCATTGCACTTGCTTATTGCGTAGCCTCGCTGTTGGTATATTATTTTAAAGCACGAGGGGCATTTGTTGTAGGCGGCGTTATATTACTAGTATACTGGTTTTTAAGTTGGTGGCTTGGTAATCCTACCGATCCCTATAGCATCGAAGGATTTTGGGGCACCGGCATAGACCGAACATTACTTGCACCTAATCACATTTATAAAGGTGAGGGTGTACCCTTTGATCCTGAAGGTATTGTGAGCACACTGCCCGCCATTGTACAAGTGATATTTGGCTATCTTGTAGGGCAATACATACAGCAAAAGGGCAAAAGCTATGAAATGTTGAGCAACCTTTTTGTTGCCGGCCTTGTGCTGATAGTAGCAGGACAAGCTTGGGGTATGGTGTTCCCAATAAATAAAAAAATATGGACGAGCAGTTACGTTATTTATACTAGCGGATTAGCGATTTGTACTATTGCGATGATGATTTTTATGCTCGAGTTTAAAAATGCTAAAGGTGCTTGGAGTAGCTTTTTCGATGTGTTTGGTAAAAATCCGCTGTTCATTTTTGTATTGAGCGGTTTCTTACCTCGCTTGGTAGGCTTGATTCGTTTATCAAACGGTGTGAACGAGAAAGGAGAACCTTTGTATTTAAGTCCGTTCAGTTGGTTTTATAAGTATATCTGCGATCCAATTTTCCCTGCAGATCCTAGAGTTGGCTCTTTGATCTATGCCTTGGTGATGATAACAATGTATTGGAGTATTGCCTATTGGCTTGATAGAAAGAAGATTTACATTAAAGTTTAGTACACTATATTTTATGCTTTATTTAGCTTGCATTCATCGTTTTCGGTGAATGCTTTTTTTTGTGCAGGCAGCAAATGTTAAAATGAAGATATCTATCAATCCGTTAACAGTTTTTTATTAGTTGCTTATGCAACTTTGCATTATCAAACACGCTGACAGCATGGCTTACACATTTACCGCAAGGTTTTAGAAAGCCTTAACAAACGATAAAAAGTTTGGCATCGTATTTGAAATAAAACAATAAAGAAAAGTAGTCAATTTTCTCATAAGCAGTTAGTTTTGGTTGCGGCCCTCGTTTCTACGAGGGCCTATCTTTTTACCCAAACGAACGCCTACAATGGCTCCAATAGTATCGGCAACAATATCGAGCCATTCAAAGCTGCGGAATGGTATAAAATAATGCTGTACCAACTCCATAACTATACCATACACTACAACAATTACAGTTACCCATACTACCCTTACGGGCAAATATTGCTTCGGCCAAACGTACATTAACCCAAAAGCTAAAATGGCGAACATGCTAATGTGCACCAGCTTATCGATACGTAATGTTTCTGAAAAGGCAATCGTGGGCAAATCGCTAGGCGGCATCACCATCAAATAAAATGTGGTTAGCCACCACAGTAACGTTAATAAACGCCACCAGAAAATATGTGCTACAGGTACAGGCATACCCAAAAATAACAATGCCTCCTCAAAAATGAGGAGGCATGTACCCACACTAAACAAACACACTATTACATTTTAGGCATTACCACAGTATCTACTACGTGAATTACACCATTTTTCTGAAACACATCGGCAATGGTTACAGTACTAGTATTACCATTAGCATCGGTTAATACTACCTTCTTACCATCGAGCGTGAAAGTAATTTCGCCACCCTGTACAGTTTTAGCAGTGTACTTACCGCCATTCTTTTTAATTAAGCCAACCAATGTTTTGCTGTCGATTTTGCCGGCAACAACATGGTACGTTAATACGCTGGTAAGTGCTGCCTTGTTTTCAGGCTTCAACAGGTTAGCTACGGCCTCTTTAGGTAACTTTGCGAATGCAGCATTGGTAGGTGCAAAAACGGTGAAAGGACCGGCATTACTCAGTACATCCACCAGTTCGGCGGCCTGCACTGCAGCCACCG
>DMPB01000099.1:37119-38324 GCA_003456175.1 Chitinophagaceae bacterium
ACGCTTTGTAATGTTTCTACCAAACCGGCGGCCTTAACAGCAGCTACAAGCGTAGTGTGATCTTTGCTGTTCACAGCATTTTCTACGATGTTCTTACTAGGGTACATAGGTGCACCACCTACTTCAACAGTTTTTTCTTGTGCAGCAGCGCCTAATGTTACTAATACGGCAGCGGCAAGAGCGGTTACAGATTGTACAAGCTTTTTCATAATTGTATTTGTTTGAATTTGCAAGTACTTACGAGGTACATTATACCTCGGATTTTCGATTGTATGGCTTTTTGTTTTGTTTAACATATTAGCCACATTAACCGAACAAAAACCATTTACCGTAAGGTATAACCACTCATCTCAAAAAAAATTTGCTGCAAGGTGTAACATTTAATTTCACAGCACGTAACACATCTAAAACCTATACTGCCATAGCCGCTTATGACTGAGAGAGAGTATAACCAATGTGTGCATCAATACGCCGACAACGTGTTCAGGTTCATTGTTAAAAACCTGAAGCACGAAGAAGATGCTAGAGATGTTGTTCAATCGGCTTTTGAAAAGCTATGGCGCAACCGTGAGCAAGTAGAAGTAGCAACCGCAAAGAGTTACCTTTTCACCATTGCGTACAATCAAATGATTGACCACTTACGTAAAGTAAAACGCATGAGCTTGCAAGATGACTTTACCAACGATACCCGAACAGTACAACAACAAACCACTCAACTGAAAAAAACACTACAAGAAGCCTTAAACCGATTAAGCGAAACACAGCGTAGCCTCGTAATGCTCAAAGATTATGAAGGTTACAGTTATGAAGAAATTGGCAAGATAATGGACCTCAACGAAAGCCAAGTGAAGGTATACCTCCACCGAGCCAGAATAACCTTGAAAAACTATTTAGTGAGCCCCGAACACGTGATGTAAGCTAAAGCCAAGTAACATGAACACTATTATTACTAAACATAATTACGAAGAATGGTTGCTACTGTATGTAGATAACGAGCTAAGCCCAGCCGAACGTAGCGCTGTTGATGCATTTGTAGCACAAAACCCAGATATAGCCGCAGAATTAGCGCTATTACAAGAAACGCAACTTACCAACTTACAAGAGCCTACCATGACCTTTGGCGATATTAGCCATTTGCTGAAATCAGAAACAGCAGCAATTAGTGCCGAAGAATCCACCTTACTGAGCTACCTTGACAATGAATT
>DMPB01000099.1:38582-53942 GCA_003456175.1 Chitinophagaceae bacterium
AGATGCCAAGGCCACTACAGCTTTTGAGCAAGCCCTGCAACAACAACCAACACTTGCAGCCACATTAGCTTTGTACCAACAAACCAAGCTTACACCCGAACACATCGCCTGTCCCAATAAAGAGGCACTTCTACAAGAAGAAAAAGAACGCCGTGTTGTATACTTCCGTTGGTGGCAATATGCTGCCGCAGCTTTAGTTGTTGGCGTATTAGCAACAACAGGTGTACAATTAATGCAACGTAAGGGTAACCTTACGGTAAATGAAGAAACCCTTGCACAAAACCCAACTACAACCAAAACTTCAACACCAAGCCAACAGAACAGTACAAGCAACGCCGGTAATACTGTTGCAACCAATAATGAAGTAGTTGCGGTTGCTACGGCAGCTACAAATACGAGTAACAAAGCAGTAAATATTCGTAATACAGCCATTGTAACTAATAGTAGTTCGAACCACAGCAACAACAACAACAATAATAATAACACAACACAACCAGCCGATATTGTAGCAACAACTACTATGGCTAATGCCATTGCACCTTACCGTATCGATGTTCCCAATACCAATACAGCCACTATTACTCCAGAAAATAGTGTTGTAGCAACTACAGAAAAAAATTCTGACAATAACAGTAACATTATACACCAAGCATCGTATAACATAGTAGATACTGAAGCCGATGATAACGGTGTATATATCGGAGCATTTGAACTGAATAAAACAAAGGTCAAAGGCTTCCTTCGCAAAGCAGGCAGGCTTTTTAGCAAAAAAGCAAAAGCCGCCGAAGCAGAAGAATCTGATAACACCAGTACATCGAACAATGGCAAACTGCAGATTGCCAGCTTCGAGGTACAACGCACCAAATAACCTTTACAAAAAAGAAACATTCGTTATGAAACAAACTTTACTTACAGCAGCCACGCTGTTGTCTATCAACACTTTTGCCCAGACCAATACTACCGACACTACCAAGGCCATACAACCCGATACATTAAAAGTGGGCAACTTCATCATCATCAAAAATAAAGATGGTAAAAGCTCCAGCACCATCGATAAAAAAGATAAAACTTTCACCATCAACATTGGCGAATCAAAACGTAACAACAAAAGCAACGTAAGCACCAATTGGTGGATTTTAGACTTAGGTTTCGCTAACCTCCGCGACGAAACCAACTACAGCACCTTCCGTACACAAGCCCCAGGTTTTTATCCTACAGTAGGCCGTGCTACAGCTGTTACAGAAAATAGCTTTCAACTTCGCAATGGCAAAAGCAGTAATGTGAACATTTGGGTATTCATGCAAAAACTCAACATTGCCAAACACAAGCTTAATTTAAAGTATGGCTTAGGCTTAGAAATGTACAACTACCGCTACGATAGCCGCATCAGCTACCGCCGCGACCCCTCTACCTTCGTATTCAACGATACCATTAGCTTCAGCAAAAACAAGCTCTATGCAGGTTATGCCACCATTCCTGTAATGCTTAACTTCCAAGCCAACCCCGATAAGCGAAATAGCTTTAGTGCTAGTGTAGGTGTTAGCGCAGGCTACCTCATAGCAAGCCGCAACAAACAAGTAAGTAGCGAACGCGGTAAAGAAAAATATCGTGGCGATTTAAACCTAGAACCTTGGCGCCTTGCAGCCATTGCCGAACTAGGCCTCGGTCCGGTGCGCTTATACGGTAGCTATAGCTTTAATAGCCTTCATAAAACAGATCGTACCGGTTTAGAACAATACCCTTACACCATTGGCATCCGTTTCAGCAACTGGTAAGCCATTCTTACATCATAGTACACCCTTCACCCCTAAACAAAGCCCACCGAGCGTGGGCTTTTTACGTAAGTATACCTTACGGTAAATGCTGACGCACACAAGCATACTGAAAGCACTTACATTTACCCAAAACTTGCTATATGGAAGCCAAAATTGAGTTTCTGAAAACCAAATTCATCCCACTATTACAAACCATTCCACCCGATACTAAAGGCCTATGGGGCGTATTAAACCTGCAGCAAATGATTGAACACATGGGCGACGCCTTCAAAAATGCAGCCGGAAAGTTGATTTTACCACCACTCACCAGCGGCGAAACACTTGAAAAAATGAGAGCCTTTTTAATGAGCGAAAAGCCTTTTAAAGAAAACACCCAAAACCCTTACATGGATGCTAAGGGTGCCCCTACTCGCCAGCCCAATGTAACGGCTGCCATTAGCCGTTTAGAAAAATGTATTGCCGATTTTTTCAATCATTTCGAAGCCAACCCTAACGCTACTAGCAGCAACGCCTTTTTTGGCGAGCTTACTTTCGAACAAAATGTACAGCTATTGCACAAACACGCACTACACCATCTCAAACAGTTTGGCGTAATTGTTACAGCATAAACACAAACAACAGAATAATTCGCAACAGAATCAACTAACAGTCATTAGTTTTGTAAGCATCAATAGCACATTATGCAACAACTCGAAAACTATATTTTAGGTAGTTGGATCAAGGGCGACGGACAAGGCCAAGCCCTATACAACGCAGTAACGGGTGCACCCAACTTTACTGCCAGCACCAAAGGCCTCGATTTTAAAGACATACTCCATTACGCCAGAGAAGTTGGTAACCCTGCCTTACGGCAAATGACCTTTCACGAAAGAGGACTCATGCTAAAAGCATTGGCCTTGCATTTGCGCAACCACTTACCCAAATTTTACGAATTATCGTATCAAACAGGTGCCACCAAAGCCGATAGCTGGATAGATATTGAAGGCGGTATTGGCAACTTATTTGCCAATGCAAGCCTACGCCGAAAATTTCCAAACGAATCCTTCTGCCTCGACGGCGACCCGCATGGGTTAGGCAAAGCAGGCACCTTTATGGGCCACCACCTTTTAGTACCTAAAGAAGGCGTTGCGGTGCATATTAACGCCTTTAACTTTCCGGTATGGGGCATGCTAGAAAAAATAGCAGTGAACTTATTAGCAGGCGTACCCGCCGTGGTGAAGCCCGCCACTGTTACTAGCTTTTTAACCGAAGCAGTAGTACGTGAAATTGCTGCGAGTGGTATTTTACCGCAAGGTGCGCTTCAACTTATTTGTGGTAGTGCCGGCGATATGCTTTCTCATGTTACAGCACAAGATGTGGTAACTTTTACAGGCAGTGCACACACTGGTTTAATGCTCAGAAGCAGTGAGCAAATTTTGGCGAACAATGTTCCTTTTAACATGGAAGCCGACAGCTTGAACTGTATTGTGTTAGGTAAAGATGTTACCCCCGATATGCCCGAGTGGGACTTGTTTATAAAAGAGGTTCGCAAAGAAATGACGGTAAAATGTGGTCAAAAATGTACCGCTATCCGTAGAATTTTTGTACCTGAAGATAAAATAGAAGATGTACACATTGCCCTCGGCAAAGCATTAGCACAAACCACTATTGGCAACCCATTCAATGAAAAGGTGCGTATGGGTGCACTAGCTGGCAATACACAACGTAACGAAGTACGTGAACAGGTTCAAAGACTACTCGCTAGTAGTCAAATTATTTATGGCAGCTTAGATAGTGTTGAAGTAATAGATGCCGATGCACAAGCGGGAGCATTCATGAGTCCGATTTTATTGCTTAACGAAAATCCATTTAACAGCCAAGAGGTACACGAGGTAGAAGCGTTCGGACCCGTAAGTACACTTATGCCCTATCGTACTACCGATGAAGCTATACAGCTTGCTAAAATGGGCAAAGGCTCGTTGGTAAGCAGTATTGTAACAGCCGATGCTAGCATTGCCAAAAACTTTGTATTAGGTGCTGGTGCATGGCATGGTAGAATGTTGGTATTAAATGCCCAATGTGCTAAAGAAAGTACAGGCCATGGTAGTCCGTTACCATTATTAGTACATGGCGGCCCTGGCCGTGCTGGTGGTGGCGAAGAAATGGGTGGTATGCGTGGCGTAAAACACTATATGCAACGTGTGGCAATACAAGGTAGCCCAGAAATGATTACTGCTATTACCAATCAATACATGCCGGGAGCAGCCGGTATTGCAACAAGGGTGCATCCATTTGAGAAGTACTTTGAAGAGCTTACTGTTGGTGAACAAATTGTAACCGGTAAGCGTACCATTACCGATGCCGACATCAAAGCATTTGCCAACTTAAGTTGGGATCATTTTTATGCTCATACCGATCATACCAGTTTGGCAGGCACGTTGTTTGAACAACCCGTAGCACATGGGTATTTCATTATGAGTGCAGCGGCAGGTTTGTTTGTACCGGGCAGCAGAAAAAATCCGGTGTTATTGAATTATGGTATTGATGAGTTACGCTTCACCAAGCCCGTATATGCTGGCACCACTATTCATGTACGCTTTACTTGTAAAGAAAAACTACCACAAGAATTAAAAGACGAAACCGATGTACCAAAAGGTATTGTAAAATGGTACGTAGAAATATTTGATGATAGCGAAGACCCTATTGTTGGTGTTGCTACTATTTTAACGATGGTTAAAATGCAATCGCAAGTGTAGCTGTACTTACGTAAATAATCATGTAAAATTCAATAACAATGGGGCGGCCTTCGGCCGCCCCATTGTTATTATTACCGTTATCAAGCTGACTAGCAATAGTTACCTCTTAGTATCACTTACTCAACTGAACAATTGATACGTTATCCAACTCATACCATATGCCAACACCGTCATGTATATCAGTTGTATGGTAGGCCATTTCCAACTTTTAGTTTCACGTTTTACTACAGCTAGGGTACTCATACATTGCATGGCTAGCACGTAAAACACCATTAAACTTAAAGCAGTTGCAATATTATACACGGGTGTACCGTCGGCTCTTACGGCGGCTTGCATTTTTTCACGTAGGCTTGCATCTTCAGCTTCATCTACACTGTATAATGTGGCCATGGTGCCTACAAATACTTCACGTGCAGCAAAACTTGTTACCAATGCAATACCAATTTTCCAATCGAACCCCAACGGTGCAATAGATGGCTCAATAGTTCTGCCGATAACGCCGGCATAGCTAAATTGTAGCTTTTCTGTTTGCCAGGCTTTTTCCAGATTTTGTTTCAAACTATCACTTTCCGCTGTAGCAATTGCAGCTTCATACTTAGCATTAACGGCATCTATTTTACCGGAAGGGCCATAATTACTCAAAAACCAAATAAGCAAGCTTATCAGCATAATGATCTTACCGGCATCGGTTACAAAAATTTTAGCTTTTTCTACCATGGTAATGCCTGCATTCTTCCAGCGAGGACTCCGATAAGTTGGCAACTCTAGAATAAAGAAGCTTTTTTCTTGTATGTTAATGAGTAGCTTTAAAATTAAGCTTACCAAAAGCGCCATTACCACACCAAGTAAATACAAACCCATCATTACCAATCCTTGTAAGCTAAGCCAACCCATATAGTAATGATCAGGTACTACTAAAGCAATTAGAATGGTAAATACGGGTAAGCGGGCACTACAACTAAGTAACGGTGTTACCATAATTGTGAGTAAGCGTTCTTTTCTATTTTCAATAGCTCTTGCACTCATAATGGCTGGTACGGCACAAGCAAAGCCACTAATCATAGGCATTACACTTTTGCCGTTAAGCCCCACTTTTCGCATGAGTTTATCACTTAAAAACGAAATACGAGCCATATAGCCGGTATCTTCTAACAACGTTATTAGTCCAAACAAAATCATAATTTGTGGCACAAATACCAATATACCACTTAAGCCAGCCACCAACCCATTAATAATTAAATCGCTCCACCAACCTTGCGGTAAATGGTTGGCCAACCAACCACCAACCCAAGAAAAGCCTGCCTCAATCGCATCCATCGGATAGCTAGCAAGCCAAAAAATACTCTGGAATAATAGAAAAAGGGTTGCCAATAAAATCACATAACCCCAAATACGATGTAGTAAAATGTTATCGAGCTTTTCTGTGAATAGCTTTTTTTGTAGCGGATCGGGTTCAACTACCGCTTGCTGCATAATTTGACGGATACGAGCATAGCGTTGTACAATTTCATTAGCCTGTGTTTTGGTAGGGCTAAATACAGTTTCTATTTCAATTTGCTCTATTGCTTGCTGCTCTTTTGCTGTTAAAGGAAACTGCTCGTGATGAATCAAATAATGTATAGCAGCATAATTCGTTAATTCAGGATACAAAGCCCGCACCTTTGTTATTGCTTCGGGCGCCAATTCTTGATTCTGTATAAATTGATAAGTGGGTGGTGCGTGTAAGTTTTTGGTTTTAGCCAACAAAGTTTTCTTCAATTGTGCAATACCTTTTTCCTTTCTCGGATTAATAGGCACTACCGGCACACCTAATTCACGCTCTAATTCAGGAATATCAATATCAATACCTTTTGTTCTTGCCAAATCCATCATCGTTAAGGCTACCACTACCGGATACTTTAAGTCGATGATTTGACTACAAAATAACAAATTACGTTTTAGGTTGCTGGCATCGGCTACTAATAAAACAACATCGGGTTTAATGGCTTCATCTACCTGCATTAATACCTTATAGGCAACCCATTCATCGGCTCTTCGTGGATACAAGCTGTAAGTTCCGGGTAAGTCTATCAGATTTACTGCTGTATCGGCATCTAACTTTGTAATACCTGTTTTTTTATCTACCGTAACACCCGGAAAGTTGCCTACTTTTTGATTTAAGCCCGTAAGTACATTAAACAATGAACTTTTACCGCTATTAGGGTTACCAACCAATGCTATATTAAGACGAGAACTTTCCAACAGTGCTTATTTAAATGGAAGCAAAAATAACTTTTACGTAAGTAATACCTTACGATAAGAGGAACTACGCTTATCAAATCGGAAACTTATACCGTTACGTGGTACTTTTTTTGAGTGGTGGTTGCAGGGTTTAAGCTAACGGTGGCTGCAATTACTGCATAAGCGGGTGCCAATAGCCAACCAATTACAGGTATCAAATGCATCAAGTAAAAAATGATGCCATTACCAATGGCTAAACCTTTATTACGACCGATAAAGAAAATACTTTCCGCAGCAGTCATTTTCTTACGTTCACAACTATAATCAAGCATTGAAAAGCCATAATAGTAACATTCAATAAGTAATGCTAGTAACGGCGTTATCCACCCCACTAAAGGCATGAATGAAAGTAAGAGAATGCTAAAAGTATATACCGTTTGCCAAAGGGTATTACGTAGGGCTATTTGTATACCCCGAAGTACATCTTTCCATAATTGTTGCCAGCTAAAAGTGTACGTTTTACCGTCGATAATAGCTTCTGTTTTTTCACTTAAATAAGCGAATACAGGCGAACCTATAATTAACCAAACATATTTGAACAACGAAAAGTAAAACAACATTAATACCAGCCAAAGCATTACGCCTGTAAGGGTAAACAAAAAACTAAGTATACCACTATCAACGGCTGCAAGCCATTTGTCTAGGCTGGTTATTTTCCAAATCCAGCCAATAAAGCTGCTAGCACTACTGCCAAAAAAATACATACTCACCCCAAATAGTAAAGCGTACAGTATTCCGGGTAATACAATCCACTTCCACAGCTTATGTTTTTGAATAAGCTGATGTGCCTTATAATAGCTCGTAAATGCAAGTATTAACGCTTTTAGCACAAGGGTGTATTTTGCGGTAAATGTAATCTTTCGGCGTTATGCAACTACCACCACATTGGGAAAAACTGGCCACCACTTACTTTCTGCATCACAATGTAGTAGCGCTTGCACAAGACTTATTAGGGAAAATTATTGTAACCAATATTAACGAACAACTAACCGCAGCCCGTATTGTAGAAACTGAAGCCTACCAAGGCATTACCGATAAGGCTTGCCATGCCTATGGCAATCGCCGTACCAAGCGTACCGAAATTATGTATGCTGCGGGCGGTGTAGCTTACGTGTATTTGTGCTACGGCATTCATTACTTATTCAATGTAGTTACGAACCATGCCAACCATCCTGAAGCGGTACTCATAAGAGCCGCCGAACCCATTATTGGCGAAGCCATCATGCAAGCACGCTGCCAGCACAAAGGCTTACCTACACAAGGGCCTGGTAAGCTCTCAAAAGCTTTGGGTATTACCCAAGCACTTAATGGCTTCTCCTTACAAAGCAATACCATTTTTATAGCTAGTGATGGTTACACATACCCTGCCAATAGCATTAAAAGCAGCCCACGTATTGGCGTTGCTTATGCAAAAGAAGATGCATTGCTCCCTTACCGCTTTTTTGTATGCAACAACAAATATGTAAGTGGTAAGCAGTAATACCTTACGGTAAATGACGAGACAAAAAGAACCAACGAAATCAATACAATCAATCACATTGTTAAATAAACTACACAAATAGAGGTTGAATAATGAAACAAAAGGCAGCTCATTGCGTTTCAGCTAATGCAAATCACTGCTTATGCCTTCTTCTCTTTTAAAAAGTGTGATTAAGCCAATCATACTTCCGTACTGGTGGCAAGATGCACTCTTGTGCATCCCCCGAATTGTTTGTGGCTACTTGTTTGCAGCCGATTTTGGTGCAGCTAAGTTCGGCATGCCATGGTCGCCTGCCGACAATAATCTGCAACTCTTTGAAGTTGCTTTTTGGTTCCCTGGCGATGTTGCCCAGTATGGTGGCATTTTTGCTATGTTCCCAGCCTTTTTTGCTTGGATGGGTGCTTTTAGCGAAGCTGTAGGTGGCATTTTTTTAATGCTAGGCTTAGCTACCAGACCATTTTCATTGCTATTGGTATGTACCATGCTTGTAGCAGCATTCCTCCAGCAAAGCGGTAATGGCATGTGGAATATGTTACCCGCCTTAGGCTTTCTTTGGATAACACTGTACACCATGCTTATGGGTTCAGGTAGGTTTGGTGTAGATTATATCATCGCTAAAAAACTACGCTTATGAAACCCTATATCTGCAGTATTATAATTACACTTTTGGCTTGTAGTTGTGTACAAAAAACATACAAAAAAACAGTTGTATATCAATTGCTTACACCCAACGATACCGCTATTACAAAAGTGAGTATCAAAGGGAGTGATAAGCCCTTAAGTTGGCAACAAGATTCGGCACTTACTGTTGTTGTAAAAGACAGCTTGTACACAGTTACCATTACTACAACAACAGGCTATAAATTCACCGAAGTAAAGTTTTTAGTAAACGGTGTTCTTGAACTTCAAAATCAAAACAATAGGAGGGTTGTTTTTGCAGATGGTGATACTACTTATTATAAGGCTGTATTTAATGTAGCACCTAATAGCATAATTATAAATAAATATGTAAATTAGATATCTGCTAAAACAATGATTCTATATGGCAAGGATAATTAGAAAAATGGAGAGAAATAACAATAGGTATAAAAATTTAGAAAATATATTATTTCAAAATCTTAGTGACGAGTATATCATTATAACTGATGTATGGCTTGGGGTAGACTACTTGAATTTTCTTATACTAAATAAAAATAAGGGAGTATTTATTTTAAAAATCCATGAATTGAATATAAATGATGTAGAGGTCAATCCAACCGGTAGTTGGTTAATTAAATCTGAAATTACAGTTGCTTCTCCTGTGGAACAAGTTTTAAACTATAAAGAAAATATCATTCATTTTCATATACCTGAAATTTGTATTCAATTAAGTGAAGACTTTCGCATAGGAAAGTTTATCAAACCTTGGATAATACTAAATGCAAATACAAGAGAAGAAATAGATAAATTTTATAAAAGGCATTTAGAAAAAAAAGAGCATTTTTTAAAAAGTGAATCTTTAGAAATTTGGGGGAATGACGAATATAACACTATAGTAGAAAAAATAATAGATAAAACAGAATTGAAGAACTTACACTTTCCAAACGGGTTATTTGAGAAAATTTTAGAAAGAGTTTCAATTAATAATTCTGAAACATTTTTTTCCGAAAAAGAGGTATTTAATATACAACAACTAAGACTATCAAAATCAAAGACTGGTGCTTATTACATAAATGGAGTTGTAGGGTCTGGTAAAACATCTATTATAGCTAGAAGAGCAGTAAATGCCTTTTTACGTACTAGAAAACAAGTTTTAGTTCTAACAATGAACATTACTCTAATTAATCTAATTAGACTAAAAGTTCAAGAATTATCCCCTTATTCGTTAGGGTATATAAAAATTATAAACTATCATAAACTAATATCTGATTTTTGTAATAATATTCTTTTTAACAGCGTCAAAGCGGAGGATGGCACCTTTGATTATAATGCCTTAATAAAACACTTAGAAAATAATTATCCACTTTTGGGATATAACTACAAAGAAGCATTTTCAGTATTACTAATTGATGAATTACAAGATTTTCAGGGAAAATGGTTGGAGACAATTGCAGCTACATACTATTCTAATTGTGACGAAATTGTGTGCTGTATAGATAACTTACAGACCATATATGAAAAGCCTCATTCTGAAAAATTATTTACCGAACCCAAACATGATATTGTTACCTTAAAAGAAATATTCAAGAAAGATTTTCAGTTAAATTTATTGAAAAGATCTTATCGAAATGAAGTTAAAATACAAAAGAAAATAGAACAACTGCAAGAGTCTCTATTCCCAAATAGAATCAGAGATGAGATTATGCTTTATAGCCATAAAATTAATAGAAAATCTTCACTTAACTATACGCTTTATACTGAGAGCGAAATCACAATGATTCCTAAAATTGCAGAGTTAATAAATTCAAAGAATTATGATAACTTGACAATACTTTGCATGAGACTAAGAACAATACGGATACTTGATGCATACATAAGATACTATTATGGCAGTTCAAATATCAATTCTGTGTGTGAGACTCAAGAAATATACTTTGAATATTATATTTTATATTCAGAATATGGTATTTTAAAATTTAATTCAGATATAGATCATTATAAATTAAATAGTTGTCATAAATATAGAAATAACAAATATATTCCTCCAATTTATATTAGAGAAACTGTAAAGTATTTAACACTAATTACACTGCAGAAATTATACGAAAAGGAGAAATTCGTTTCAGAACTAGAGAAAATTAATAAAGATAATATAATATTTGATTTAGACATTTTGGACACTTTTTCTTCTGATTATGTCTCAATTTTGAAAGGAAATAAAAAGGATTTAACAATTCGCAACAATCTTGCCGAAATAAAAATACGATTGTATAGACAAGCTCTGCGAAAGTTATTTGTGCCACTTCAAAATTACAATAACATTAGTACGATACATAGCTACAAAGGTTTTGAAAATAAAAAAGTAATATTATTATTAGAAAATAAGTTCATAGAAGGTACTTTTGTTAAACAATTTGAAGAAATTATATATACTGCACTTACAAGAACAGTAAATACGCTAGAAGTTTACAATTGTGGTAATTTGGAATATCACACTCGATTATCAAAAATTATAAAATAAATAAAATGGAAAATATTTGTATTACGAATTTTAAATTGCTACATAGAGAAAACAGTCAGTCGTTAGCTTTGGCACCGATATCCTTTATTGTTGGAAAAAACAATTCCGGCAAGAGTAGCTATATTGAAGCGCTTAGTGTTTTTTCCTACTTACATGAAATTATAAGTAGTGAACGTAGTTATCAGTTCAACGAAATCCACGAAGCTTATATTACGAGATTAATTAATCAACTATTTTACCAGCATATAGACTATACAGCTATTTTTAATTCTCACGGGACCTTCCATCACATTAAAAATAATTCATCTGAATCAGATATCATAGGATTTCAATTTAATACTCCATCAACACAAACCAAAGTTGAATATGAAATAACTGCACCACATCGCTTGAGTTTAAACAAAATGACTGTTAGCATTAGTGGCAAAGAGTGTGTAGAATTAATGTATGTTCCTTTTCAAGATAGTCATCACTTGAAATCATATACCAGAGTAATGAAAATAAATACCGATAGATATTTCGATCTACTTGCTAAAACGAGTAAGAAAGAACTTCTAGAGTATGTCCGTTTATATAAAATATATATTGATGAAGTTCTCGAAAATAATTTTGGGATTGATTCAGAATATGAAAAAAATGAATATAATATAAAAAAAACAACCCTCGAAACAATACCAGCTGAACTTCATACATTATGCAAATTCCTAGCTTCAAAAAATGAAATCTTTCAAAAAGCAATAACCCAAGTAGAACATTCTTATAATCTTATAGATGCTACTTTTTTAGAGAATTTTAATAAGCGTTATCCAGAATTGTTGAGTAACGATGTAAATAACTTAGATAATTGCAGGGCTGCATTTGAAATTACTACAACATGGCATGATTACTGGAATACTGACCAATATAATTCAATATTATATAGAGAAAAGATGACTACAACATACGATAATGGATTTTCATCTTTATATAAAAAAAGTCATCGTGTCTTTTTTATGGAAAATCCTGAGAGTGGACTAGTATCACTCATAGGACCGAATTTTTTAACTAATGAGAGATGGGATAGCTATCTCACAGCTTGGGGGGAACTTTTCTTAGAATTTATTGCATATGACTTAAATGCTAACGTAATAAAGTCTACCATTATCGAGCCATTCCGAAAGTTGTATTTCACAAAAGTTACCAATAGAAGATTTCAGGATTATACAAACTTAAAATCTAGAATTCCCAACGAGCTATCAAAAGATGTTAGTCTATTACTTAGTGATAAAGAAACAATAAGACTGAGCAATGTATTTAAGACTTATCAAATTAATAAAGAAAGTATCGAATCTACTGACTCATCAGTATCGTGCTATAAGATATTTCAAACCTTTATTCAATCCTTTGACGAATGGGATGATATCATTCTAAATCAAAACTTAGACACACTTGACTATTATATATACATTGAAAAGAAAAATGGTGATGTTATGTATATAAATGACGAAGGCTATGGAACCAATCAAGTTGTTCCTATCCTTGTAAAAATAGCAGCGGCTATTGAAAGGAATAAAAGAGAAACTATCATTATAGAAGAGCCTGAGCTTGCCTTACATCCATCTGCTCAATCACTTTTAGTCGAATTCTTTTGTAATATCTATTTGTCGACAAGTATCAGATTTATGCTTGAGACACATAGCGAATATATGATTCGTAAAACACAGTATCTGATAGCCAGTACTAATTCTACACTATCAAGTGATGATTGTATCATTCATTCATTTAAAAAAGGAATATCCACAAATGATATAGAAATAAAAAGCATTCACTTTAAACCTAATGGAGAACTAAGCGATGAGCTACCTAATGGCTTCATGGATGAAGCAAACAAAATTTCGCTTTCCGTTTTAGCACTCCAAAGAAGTCAAAACAATTAGTATTCATTTTAATCATGCCCCATAGTAGTAACCCAGCTCACGTAGCCCCGACAGCAGCGGTTACCCCGCTGAAGGCTTTGCAGCAGAGCTTTGTGGCGGAGTAAAAGCGTATGGCGGGAACTACTGTTACATATTGGCAATAAGTTCAGCGCTTCTCTTGAGGTGTATATAAGCAACCGGCCATCGCAAATGCAATGGCCGGTTGCTTATAGTGCTATATAGATTGTGTTACTTGCCGCTGGCAATGGTTTTAAGCATTTCTTTTACGGCCGCTTCTAACTGTGTGTCTTTACCACTTAAGAAGTCTTCGTAGGTTAATGGCACACGAATATCGGGCTCTACTTGTAGGTTTTCAGAAGGTCTGTTTTCTTTGCCAATAGTAGCTACCATTGGAATACCAAATACGATGGTAGGGTCTATTTGTGTTTCCCACCACACGGCAGTTCCTGTACCTGGCACTGGCATACCAATAAGCTTACCAATACCATTTTGTTTGTAGATGTAAGGGAAAATAAACGCATCAGAATAATTGCCTTCGCTCATTAGTACGCAACTAGGTTTATACCAACGATCAAATGGCTCGCTGGCACTTACACGATTACCCTGTGGCGCAAAATCTAAATAACGCTTACCACTTAAGAAGGTATTTAAATCGTTATGAAGCCATCCGCCGCCGTTAAAGCGAGTATCTACAATAAGGGCTTGCTTGTTAAAGTGGCGGCCTAACACTTCATCGTACACAGTACGGAAGCTGCCATCGTTCATGCCTTGTACGTGTACATACCCTACTTTGCCATCGCTAAGTTTTTCTACCAAATCGTTCATTTTTTTCACCCAGCGTTTGTACATCAAACCACTTTCTTCACCAAACGAAATTGGCTTCAAGGTTTCATCCCATGTTGTTTTACCATCGGTAAAGGTTATAAGCACTTGCTTATCTACCTTACGATTCAACAAGCTTGCCCAGTCGCCTTCTTCAGTTATGGCTTCACCATCGATATGGGTAATGGTATAGCCGGCTTTTAATTTTGTATCGATTCTATCAAAAGGACCGCCCACAATAATTTCAGTTACTTTCAATCCTTTACCTGCAAAGGTTTCATCGTACAACAAACCTAAAGTAGCTGTAACATCAGGATTATCGAAGCGAGGACTGTAACGGCCACCTGTATGGCTACCATTCAGTTCTCCTAAAATTTCGCTGAGTAATTCTTGAAAATCGTAGTTGTTATTAATGTGTGGCAAGAATTTAGCGTAAGCCGTTCTGTATCCTTTCCAATCAATACCATGAATGTTGGGGTCGTAGAATTTTTTAACCACCTGGCGCCATGCATGTTCAAAAATATAACTGCGTTCTTCGGCAGTATTTAATACCATTTCACCATTCACCCCAATAGGTGTTGTTTTGCCACTTTCATCAATTTTCAAGAGGCTTCCGCGACTCATTACAAATACGGCTTTACCATCTTTACTCATTTCAATGCCGCTACCACCGGTGCCAAGCTTCGCCAGAATTTTTGTTTCTCTAGTTCGTGGTTCTGTAACCCATAAATCGTAGCCACGTTCAAAAGCGCTGAGGTAATACACTTTACTACCATCGGGTGTAATAGCATAATCGGCAATACTAGAACTGTTAATAGTTAAGCGAGCCACTCTATCTTCAAAACCTTTGATGTTAGGCATCCAGTTTTTAGCAGCTGTATCTTTTTTGGTTTTGCTGGTATCGGCTTTCTTAGCTTGTTCTTCTTTATCTTTTAATAGTGCGAATTCTTCTTTACTCAGTTTAAAGCGTTCGAAAGCAGCCACATCTAAAAAGCCTGCATAAATATCTGTTTCTGTACTGCCTTGTAATGCCAGCCCTTTGCGGCCTAGCTTGCTATTTTGCCAACTAATCATTTTACCATCCATACCCCATTTAATATTGTTCTGCCCAAAACCAGAACGGATAGGATGTTCAATGGTACCGCTACCATCGGCTTTAATTAGCGCAAAATTACCTGCTTGCCATGTACCT
>DMPB01000099.1:54188-63603 GCA_003456175.1 Chitinophagaceae bacterium
TGCCATGTACCTTCTTGGTCGTCACAAATAATCCATTTACTATCGCCGCTCCACTGATAATCCCAATCACCATCGGAATAACTGTAGTTTCTACCTTGCGGTAAAAGCGTACGCGATTGCTTACTGGCGATATTATATACACGGAGTATGTTACGTTCTTCAATAAAGGCTATCTCTTTACCGTCAGGTGAAAATTTCGCTTGAAATTGTTCGGCTGGCGTAGCAATTACAGGCTCCTCTTTGATTAAAGTTGCTGCGTAGAAATAAGGTTCTTCTTTACGAGCAACAGTAGCTTTGAACACATCCCAACTATTACCACGTTCAGTAGCATACAGTAAGGTTTTACTATCGGGGCTCCAACTTACCATACGCTCTTGCTGTGGTGTATTGGTAATACGCTTCGTAGGGCCGCCATCAACACTGGCAACAAATACTTCGCCACGTACTACGAATGCAACTTCTTTACCGCTTGGGCTTACCGCAAATTCACTCATATTACCATTAATGCTCACATTTTTTTCAATGTTTTGGCGACCATCATTAGTAATTTGAATGCTTATTTTTTGCGGTGTTCCATTTTCCGTAAGGGTATATACTTCACCATCGTAAGTAAAGCAAAGCGTATTGTTTTTAGCAATACTTAAATGGCGTACCGGGTGCTTATCGAACTTAGTTAGCTGAACCTCAGCCATTTTATTAGCAACGGGTGTTTTATAAATGTTTTGAGTACCATTTTTTTCACTTAAGTAATAAATGAATTGATCGTTATTACTAAACACAGGCTCTCTATCTTCACCCTCAAATCCGCTTATTTGTTTGTATTTATTGGCAGCAACATCTAACACCCAAATATCTCTTGTAACCGATGAGGTGTGGTGCTTACGCCAAGGATCTTCGTATCCTTTACGATCTTGAAAAACAATTTGTGTACCCTTAGTATTGTAATGAGCATGCTCCATGCCAGCACCACTTACCAATATTGGCTTACCACCTGTTACTGGCACTTTATATAAATTTTGAAACAACCGCGGACTGTAAAAACGAATGTTTTCGGCTTGTACATTTCGAGCACTACCCAAAATCACATGCTTGCCGTCGGGTGAAAAATCGTAAGGATAATCATTAGCACTATGCGTAGTGATACGTACTGGAGCACCGCCGTTAGCAGGCATTACAAACACATCGAAATTACCGTAACGGTCGCTAGCGAAAGCAATGTACTTACCATCTTTACTCCACACGGGCATCATATCATGTGCCTCATGTAAGGTTAAAGGAACCGCATTACCACCTTTGGCATCTACACGGTATAAATCGCCTTTGTAACCAAATACAATGGTGCTACCATCAGGACTAATTGCCGGATAGCGCAACCACATCGCATTATTTTGCGCCCAACTCATGCTGCTGAGTAACAGCACAGAAAGCACTCCCCAGAAACGATGTTTCATATGAATTCATTTAGTTTTACCAAAGCAATAAAGGTACTTGGCTATGCTAATGAACGCAACACGATTTGAAGAATGGATGTTTAAATACACCGAAGGTTTTCATAGTTTGGTGCCTTTACAGGCAAATGATACACTGCTACCACTCAACTTAACAGCAAGTAATACCGATTTAACTCCGACTTTATTAAAAGATACTGCTGCTTTTACACACTATATTCAGCAACAACTTCAAGCGGCAAGTGCTACTTATGGTTATGGCGGTTATGCCGAAAACAGAACGGTGTATCAACGCAGTGAGGTATTTGATGGTGCAGAACCACGTACGCTACACCTCGGCTTAGATATTTGGGGCGACGCAGGCACAACTGTATTTGCACCACTTGGCGGCATGGTACACAGCTTTGCCTTTAACAAGGCATTTGGCGATTATGGTGCTACCATTATTTTTTTGCATCAACTAGAAGGTATCCCGTTTTATACCTTGTACGGACATCTAAGCTTACAAAGCTTAGCAGGGCTTACCGAAGGCAAATACATTACCAGAGGCGAAGCTTTTGCTAGTTTTGGCATAGCGGAGGAGAATGGTTTCTGGCCACCGCACTTGCACTTTCAAATAATACTTGATATGGAACTCAAAGAGGGAGATTATCCCGGTGTTTGTGCATGGAGCGAACGTGAGAAATATTTGAGTAACTGCCCCAACCCAGCAGTAATAGCTGGTAAGCGATTTCTTTAAAGCCCGATGTTAAGGTTATGGGGCGGCCTGCGGCCGCCCCATAACAGCAATCAAAATATTACTTACATCATTACTACCGCTTGATGATGCGATCATAAAAACCACCAAAGTTGTTCATCTTCACTGCATCTTCTTGAAAAAACTTTCCAGGGAACCCAAGATCAATTTTGCTAACCGCATCTAGCCTAGCCAAATGCGTTGGTGAAAGTGTGACTTGCGTAAAGGCTATATTTTCTGTAAGCTGTGAAAGTTTGGTAGCACCAACAATAGGAATACAAGGCACCCCTTGTTGGCGTGTCCACTGCAGCGCAACATGGCTGGCAGGAACACCAAGTTCATTCGCAATAGCTACTACTTCTTGTGTAATGATATTGCTGGCAGCACTCAAACGATTGCTTTCAGGCTTTAAACGCCCAATACCACCTTGCAAATATTTACCCGTAAGGGCACCTCCTGCCAATGGCGCCCAAGGTGTTAGCGTAAGGCCATAATGCTTGGCCATTGGTAATAATTCACGTTCTGGCGTACGTTGTAGCAAACTATACTCTACCTGCAAGGCTACAAATTGGCTCCAACCCATTAGCTCGGCTAGGGTTTGACTTTTACTTACAATCCATGCAGGTGTATCGCTGATAGCAATGTAATTAACCTTGCCTGCACGTACCAAATCATCGAGGCCGCGGAGAATTTCATCTACTGGTGTAAGATCATCCCAAATGTGTAGGTACAATACATCTATAAAATCGGTTTTTAACCGCTTTAAACTACCCTCTACACTTCGTATCATATTCTTGCGGTTATTGCCGCTAGCGTTGGGGTTGGTACGATTATCGGCCAAAGAATATTTTGTAGCAATCACAAAAAAATCTCTATCGTTGGCTGCAAGGTAGTTACCTAGAATAGCCTCGCTTTGTCCTTGCTGATATATATTGGCAGTATCAATAAAATTACCGCCAGCTGCGGCAAAAGCATCAAGTATGGCAAAGCTATCGGCTTCGTTCGCACCCCATCCGTTGGCGGTGCCCAAACCCATCGCACCAAAACAAATTTCACTTACTTTAAGTCCGCTTCTTCCGAGTAATTGGTATCGCATAGAAAACTGTTTTTACAGTGTGCAACCTAAGTAATTTGATGCGCCAACATTTACCGTAAGGGTAATATTTATAAAAACCTTACGGTAAATGCAGCGATGCAAGCAGTTGCGTATCTTCACGGCCTTAACTATTGGGGTATGCAAAGCGATTTATATAAACCGATTATTGGTTTTAGTTGTGGCGATATTAATGGTATTGGTATTGAAGTATTGATACAAGCACTACACGATAATCGTGTGCTTGATATGTGTACGCCAGTAATTTTCGCTAGTAATAAGAGCATTAATTTTTATCGAAAAACATTACCCGACGTTAATTTCTCGTACAGCGCTACGAAAGATATTACCCGCATCAACCCCAAGCAGGTGAATATTTTTAACTGTTGGGAAGAAGAAGTGAGTATTACCCCTGGTGTGCTCAACGAAACGGGTGGTAAGTATGCCCTTATTAGTTTGCAACAAGCCGTTAGCTGCCTTAAAAACGGCGACATTGATGCATTGGTAACAGCACCTATCCATAAGAAAAATGTATATAGCGAGGGCTTTCCTTACAGTGGTCACACACCCTATTTGAAAGCCAGTTTTGATGCGAAAGATGTTCTCATGTTTATGGTAGCGAGCAATATACGTGTGGGCTTGCTTACAGAGCATGTGCCAGTGCATCAGGTACATGAACATGTTACGAAAGATAATATTATACGAAAGTTGCAAATGATGCATAGCAGCTTACGCAGAGATTTTGGTATCGATAAACCTAAAATTGCTGTTCTTGGCTTAAACCCACATGCCGGCGATGAAGGTTTAATTGGCGAAGAAGAGCAACGTATTATTCTACCTGCTATTGAAGAAGCTCGCAAGCAAATGCTGGTATTCGGTGCATTTAGTGCTGATGCTTTTTTTGCCAGGGCACAATATGAACAATTTGATGCAGTGCTAGCCATGTATCACGACCAAGGTTTGATACCTTTTAAATCGTTGGCTATTGGCGAAGGTGCCAACTTTACTGCTGGCTTGCCAGTAGTAAGAACTAGCCCCGACCACGGCACCGCTTTTGATATTGCTGGCAAGGGTAAGGCTAGCGCAGCATCTACACTTTCGGCTACGTTTGAAGCGATTGATATTGTACGCCGCCGCCGTGCTTTCGATGAGGCTCATAGCAACCCTATTCAACGCCGTAGCAACCGCTTGTTGCAACATGCAGTTGATGAAAAAATTGATGAATAAGCTGTCTTAACTATGCTATTAACAATTGAAAATAATATTATAACTGTAGCAATCAGTACTTTGGGTGCAGAGCTGCAAAGCATTTACCGTAAGGATATACCATTAGAATATTTATGGCAGGGTAATCCGCAATTTTGGGGCAAGCGAAGTCCGGTATTATTTCCCATTGTAGGTGGCTTAAAGGAGGGCAAGTATCACTATGCAGGTAACAGCTATAAAATGGGGCGACATGGTTTTGCCAGAGAGCAAGTGTTTGAAGTAATCAACCAATCGAACGATAGTATTGTATTTCGCCTTACGGCAAATGAAGTAACGCGTAAGCTATATCCTTTCGAATTTGAACTTACAATTACTTACACGCTCGTTAACCATAGGCTTTCTGTAACCTACCAAGTAGCTAATAGTGGTAACGATACGTTGTATGCTTCTATTGGGGCACATCCTGCATTTAACGTACCACTTACCAGCGATACCACTTTCGAAGAATATTACTTGCAATTTGAACAAATCGAAAACGCAGGTATTTATCCGCTTACAGCAGCAGGATTATTGAAGACAGAACCCATCCCTTACTTACAAAAGGCGAATGCCATTCCACTCGTGAAATCTATGTTTTATGGCGACGCCTTGGTGTTTAAAGAGTTAAAAAGCAGTAGTATCTCCATACTGAGCACACGCCATGAGCATGGTATAACCGTGAGCTATTATAACATGCCTTATATGGGTATTTGGAGTGCTAAAGATGCCCCATTTGTATGTATTGAGCCTTGGCATGGTATTGCCGATAGCGAAGTGGCGAGCGGCAATATTACCAATAAAGAAGGCATTGTGGCTATACCTAAAGGCGAGTGCTTACACTGCAATATGCGAATTACTTTGTTTTGAAGTAGTATTTTAATGGCTTGTTAAACATATAATTTAATATTTAACAAGCCATTTTTGTCTAAACATTAACCCCCATGCAATCTAAGTATTCACTTTCAGCCATTTGATAAGAAACAGACAAAGCAATTGCAGCAACCTCAATGCAATATGCAGGATCAGTTGAGTTTGCACATGCCCCAGCAATTTCATAGTACTGGCTTTCAGCTATTAAAATTGACCTTACCTTCTGCTCATAGCAAAAACTAGCTCTATTAAAATGTTCTTCCGGATTTTGACAACTTATACAGTAAAGAAAAGCAAAGCAGAGATATAGAAATTTATTATTTATCCTTTTCATTGTTTATAATTTTACGTGTTAACAACAAAATATCATTTCGATTAGGCAACTGCATGATGCGTTGGTATATGTTACTAGAAGCCATTAATGCAGTTAATGTTTGCTGGTATTCGTTCATTAAAACAGTCATTTGCGGAGAAAGCTGAATATTAAGGGCTTTCATTTTAGCATGCTTTGCAGCCGGCGATAAACTTTTGTCGCTTACAATCGCTTGTACCGCACTTTGTTGTGCTTTCAACTGCTTTGCATTGGCTGGGGTTTGCTTTGCCTTTCGCTCTTGTTCAGTTAACGAACTCATTTGTGCTTGCAAATACACCATTTTACGGTAGTGCTGATTACCTGCCAGTGCTTGTGCCCACTGTTCGTTGGTTTTGAATTCGGCTTGGCTTAAGCCCAATAATGGTAGCAATAGTACCATTATAAACTGCTGTAGTTTTTTCATAATTTAATTTTTTACTAAATTATGAAAAAACTAATTCACTACATAATTAAAATAATTAATGGTTACACGACCTTTTTTATTTTTAAGCAAGTTGGCATCGTTTGGCTTGGCACCCTCTTCAAACTCAAGTGTAATTCCTTTAGGTAGCTTGTAATCTTTTGTATTAAAACTAAATACAACCTTATCGGGAAGGCCGTAATTGGCAAACTTGCCATAAGTCATTTCCATTTCGTAAGTGCCATTTTCTTTGGTTGTAGTAACGGCTTTCATGATGAGCAAGTTAGCTTCATCGATATACATAGTAGTAAGTACAACATCGCTGCTTTCACTCATCGGTATCAACTTCACCACACGCACTTTAACGCCCTTAATAGTTTCTTCGCCAGCTGCAAATGCTGTAAAGTTGGTGGTGGCAAGCATGTTACTCATATTGATACTTACACCGCCTTTGGGCAGCAGTGATATACCTCCGCTGCGCTCAAGCTTAAAAGTATTAGGCTTTTTGTAAAACACTTTCACCTTACTAATAGGTGCTTTAATAAATACAATATCAGTTTTCATTACACCATCGGCAGTATAACTATTTACCTGATCTAGTTTTGCTTTTACTTTCAACACAAGGGGAGTCATATCTTGTGTGTAAGCATTTACGTAAGTGTACATGGCAACCATGAACACAATAAACACTTTACCAATTGCTTTGATATATGGCTTAAAATGCTTCATACGTTTAGGTTGTAATATCTTTCTTCTTGAAAATAACAACAGCAGCCCCTACAAAAGCTACGATGTGTAGTAACAATACAATAATAGAATTAATGATACGACTACTGTTTTGAATAGTGCCTGTTAATGATTGATTTTCGGCATTTACCTGAACATCAAAAAACTCTTTCCAATTATTCATGTGGGTAACAAACAAGTATGGTCTTATGTAATTATAAAAAGGAATGTTCATTGTGCTGAGTACTGTTAGAAATACGATAATACTCATAGTAGTTACAATAGGACCGATACTGTTTTCAGAAAAAATACTCAGTAAAAAACCTAGTGCTGCTACTGCTACCATACTAACAGCAGCAAAACCGAAGGCACCAACATAGCGCCAAAACACATCGGTATCATCAAGAATAACAATGTAGCTACTTTTAAGTAGCATCATATCATCAGTACCAAAAATGAGCATGCTGCCGAATAACGCCATGCAGGCCATCCAAGTAAGTAGCAGCAAAGTATAAATACTTGCAGCAAAAAACTTACTTAATAGCCATTGCGTTCTACTAAATGGCTTTGTGAGCACAAGCCGTAAAGTTCCCATATTTGCCTCACCGCTAATCATATCGGCGGATATGAGTGTTACTAGTAAGGGAACTTGCACTAACAACATTTGTAAGATAATGTAGCAAATAAGGTAGCCATTAAGAATGTTACCTTCTATTTCAAGACTACTAATGCTACCTATCATGAAATCAACATAACTCTGTCCATCTACTTTTAGGCCAAGTTGTACGGCACCGATTAAGGCAGTAATGGCTGCGAACGAAATATACGTTCGTGGTCTGCGAAATATCTTATAAAGTTCAATACTGGTAAGTTGCCACATGTTGTGCTCCGCTGGTTACTTGTAAAAAATAATCTTCTAAACTGTGCTTGGGTTGCAGGCTGTATACCGCTATGTTCGATTGTACTAAGAAAGCATTTAAAGCAGGAATTTGGTTGCGATGCATTTTAAGTACAATATGGCTTTGGCGTTGTGGTTGCAAGTACTGCGGCCATTGGCTTTGCTGTAACACATTTAATGCAGCATTAGGGTTATCGCAAGTAAGTTCAACAATAGCTTGGGCTGGATCGAAAAGTGTTGTTGCATCGCCTTCTACCAATTTCTTGCCTTTATCAATAATGAGTACGCGTGTTGCCACTTGCTCTATTTCGCTGAGTAGGTGGCTGCTTACAACCACTGTTTTGTGCATTTCGCGGCTAAGCCTTAAAATTAGATTACGAATATCGGCAATACCTTGTGGGTCAAGGCCATTGGTGGGCTCGTCGAGTATTACGATAGATGGCTCATGTATTAAAGCAATGGCAATGCCTAAACGTTGCTTCATACCTTGACTAAAAGTTTTCACAACATCTTTAGCTCGTTCGGCTAAGCCCACCATTTCGAGCTGTTGCATTAATTGTTGCTGGGTAGGCTTGATACCGCTTAGCCTAGCAAAGAGCCTTAAGTTATCGTAGGCGCTAAGGTATTTGTACACATCGGGCTTTTCAATTACAGCACCCATTTGCCGTAAGGCTCCGGTTCTGTTTTCGCTGAGCGATTGCCCAACTATATTGATGGTGCCGCTTGTAGGTGTGATTAAACTCAACAACATACGCAGCGTGGTGCTTTTGCCAGCGCCGTTTTGCCCTAAGAAACCATACACATCGCCTTTGAGTACGGTGAACGATATGTCGTTAACTGCTTGAAAGGTTCCGAAATGCTTGCTGAGCCCTTGTACTTCTATTACAGGTTGCATGTAGTACTAACGTGTAGTATTTAAATTGGTTGCAAAACTATTCAAATAGGGATGGTTGAGCAGTGTTTTTACAAATAATTATGGTTGGCATTAGCATGGGTGTAATTAATCTGTTGAGCATTTACCGTAAGGTTATATTAAGAACTACCTTTATGGCATGCAAGTGCATTTTGAACAAGAAATTGTATTTACAACGGCTCGCAGTGGCGGTAAGGGCGGACAGCATGTGAATAAAGTAGAAACGGCCGTTACCGGCAAATGGGATATCATTCAAAGCCATCGAATTACTACAGACGAAAAAGCTATTTTATTGCAAAAATTGCAGCACTTACTCACGAAAGATGGGGTTTTGCTTGTAAAATCGCAAGTAGATAGAACACAATTAGGTAATAAGCAACGCGTTGTACAGAAAATGCATCTATTAGTGCATAAAGCTTTGATACCCAAAAAAGCTCGTATTGCCACAAAGCCAAGTAAGGCTTCGCAACTACAACGGATTGAGGCTAAAAAGAAACATTCGGCCAAAAAACAACAGCGACAAAAAAATATTGGATATGATGGTGCGTAAATTATTGCTATTGAAAGTGTGGGTAGTAACATCAATTACTCTTATTGTTGCGGCTTGTGGTAGAGAAACATCAAGTACAAACACGAACCCACCAACATACGACTTACAATTGCGTTTCGTAAACTTTATGGGCAACGACACAGCAAAAGTGAATACCAATTAT
>DMPB01000099.1:63846-73227 GCA_003456175.1 Chitinophagaceae bacterium
AATACCAATTATACGAATGCTGCCGGCGAAGTATTTTCTCTTACCAACTTTCAATATTATATCAGCAATATTGCATGCTATAATAGTACTAGCGGCAGATGGGAAACATTAGACGGACAATATTATTTGGTGAGTATTGCTAGCGATAGTTCTAGAATCATTAACCTAAAAGTGAGTAACCGAAACTACTCGCAAATTAGATTTTTATTAGGCGTTGATAGCACAAGAAATGTAAGCGGCGTACAATCGGGCGCACTTGACCCATTAAATGGTATGTTCTGGACTTGGAATAGCGGCTATATTATGGCTAAACTAGAAGGCTGGAGTAATGTAAGTACCGCACCAGCTAATAGCATGAGCTATCACATCGGCGGTTTTAGAACAGGCGAAAATGCTGCTAGAACCATAACATTTAACCTTACTACAGCTATTAGCATACCTACAAATGGCAAGAGTATTGTTACCTTACATGCCGATGGACTGAGATGGTTTACCGGCGTACATAATTTGCGAATTGCTACGCAAGCTATTGTACACAACCCTGGCGTTGCAGCTATGCGTTTTGCGGATAACTACGAACGTATGTTTACCTTAGTTAATGTTCAGAATTAATGCGATTTACAAAAAACATATGGTTGTGTTTGAGCATTGTTGCAGTAGTTATAGGCATTATTGGCATTCATAGCTGTAAAAAAACAGATGCAGCCCCAAGCATACCTACACCTACGCCCGTTGCTTTTAACGTGCCTACTGGCTGGCCACAGCCCGAATACGATTTCACAAAAAATCCACTTACACAAGAGGGTATCGCATTAGGAAGAGCTTTGTTTTACGAAGGTAAGCTCAGTAAAGACGGCAACTTCCCCTGTGCAAGCTGCCATCAGAACTTTGCCGCTTTTGCCACCTTCGACCATAATTTTAGCCATGGTTTCAATAATAGCTTTACTACACGTAATGCACCAGGCACGTTTAATCTCGCTTGGCTAAAAAACTTTCATTACGATGGTGGTATTAATCATTTAGACTTACAACCATTAGCACCTATAACTGCACCTAACGAAATGGCAGAAACCATTGCCAACGTGATTAATAAACTACAGAACGATGCAAAATATCGTCAACTTTTTACAGCAGCTTACGGCGATGATAAAATAACTACAGAACGCATGACCAAAGCGTTAAGTCAATTCATGCTTACCATGGTAAGCAATAACAGTAAATACGATTTGGTGAAAGCAGGGCGTGCTAGCTTTACCCTGCCAGAACAATTGGGCTACGACCTTTTTAGAAGTAAGGGTTGCGTAAGTTGCCATACAGAGCCACTATTTACGAATAACGATTACATTAATATCGGTATGCCCGTAGACCCTACTATCAACGATTTTGGTAGAATGCGTGTCACCAACAGCCGCAACGACAGTTTGAAGTTCAAAGTTCCAACCTTAAGAAATGTTCAACTAACATTTCCGTATGGGCACGATGGACGTTTTACTAACTTAGATGCTGTTTTAGAACACTACCGCAGCGGCGTAGTAAATGGCCCAACCACCGATGCCCGCGTACGCAACAGAATTCCATTGAGCAACTTTGAAATCGGACAAATCAAAGCTTTTCTAAACACACTTACCGATACTGTACTTACCAAGAACCCTGCTTTTGCACAGCCCTAGCACAATTTAAATACTACGATGTAAGTTTGCCAACAACCGATTAAATACACGCTTTCTTGTCGATTAAAAAACTTGCATCACACACTATCTATTATGGACTGAGTAGCATTGCTGCCAAGTTCATCAATTATTTGCTTACACCCTACCTTACTAATAACGATGCTGTTAGCATTGGCGATTATGGGAAAATGACGGCCATGTACGCCATCATTCCTATCATCAATATCATATTCACCTATGGTATGGAAACAGCCTACTTTAGGTTTATTCAAAATGAAGCTACAAGCGACAAGGTAAATAGCACAGCCTCCATTTCTATTATTAGCAGTACCGTTATTTTAACCGCCGTTGGTTGGTTTATGGCAAGCCCCATAGCTACCATTGCTTCTTTACAAGGTTTTGAAAACTGGGTTCAAATTAGCCTGCTCATTATAGCACTCGATGCTTTAAGTGCCATTCCCTTTGCAAGGCTTCGAAACGAAGGCCGACCATTGCTTTTTGCTTTTATCAGAATAGCGAGTATTCTACTTAATGTAGGTTTAACGCTATTCTTTTTAAGTTACTGCCCCAAACAAGTGGCAGCACACCCCAACAGTTGGTATATTCTTGTATACGACCCAGAGGTGAATCCAGTTACCTATATTCTTATTGCCAATTTAGCCCAAAGTGCCTTTACCTTTTTATTACTAAGCAAATGGCTACTTCCAAAACAATGGCATTTTGATATTGCCTTATGGCAAAAAATGATGGCCTATGCACTACCCATGCTACTAGCGGGTATGGGCGGCATGATTAATGAAACATTCGATAGGCTGATGTTAGGCTGGTGGTTACCCCCCGGCAGCGATTTCGATGCTCAACGAGGCATCTACGGTGCTTGTTACAAGTTAAGCCTACTCATCACCCTTTTCATTCAAGCCTTTCGAATGGGTGCCGAGCCCTTCTTCTTTAAGCAGGCACAAGGCTCTAATCCGCAAATCATTTACGCAAGGGTAATGAAGTTTTTTGTCATCTCACTATGCTTCATCTTTCTTGGCGTAACCCTGTATATGCCAATACTCAAATACTTTATTGGCGAAAAATATTGGGCCGGCCTCAGCATTGTGCCTTTATTATTGTTAGCCAATATGGCGTTAGGCATTTATTATAACCTAAGTGTTTGGTACAAGGTAACTTCTAACACCATGGCAGGCGCATACATTACCCTAGCAGGTGTTGCTATTACCTTCGCTATTAACTATTTATTCATCCCTTCTTATGGTTATATAGCCTGTGCTTGGGCTACCTTTCTATGCTACACTTGTATGATGATACTTAGTTTCCGATGGGGGCAAAAACACTATTTCATTCCTTACAAATGGAAAAAGCTGCTTGCCTATATTGCAATTGTACTGCTGCTGTTTGGTATACAAAGTATTTTTTCAGTATTCATCGCCAATGTTAGCATACAATTACTCATAGCTACACTTTTGTTGGCCACATTCACATGGTTTATTACGCTGGTAGAACGCAAAGAACTAAAGCAGCTACCACTAGTGGGTAGATTTATTCTCTAATGGCTTATAAAATTTTCCTTACGGTAAATTTTTTTGTTGCTCCATATAGCAAAAACCCTATTTTTGCCACCCAATTTCCAAGAAGGGTTCCAAAAACCTGGAAGTTACCGGCGGGTGTGGCGAAATTGGTAGACGCATTAGACTTAGGATCTAACGCCGCGAGGCATGGGGGTTCGAGTCCCTCCACCCGCACTAAACCCCTTCCCTGAGGGGTTTATTTTTTTAATTACCGATAACAATGCTTCAGTAAGGGGCTGAAGTAACAACGTCTCTTTTGCATGGCTACAGTTACCCGTGAACAAATTGGTACGCTGCACGATAAATTAGTGGTTACACTCAGCAAGAACGATTATTATCCTGCATTCGAAAAAGGTTTAAAACAATACGCTCAAAAAGCCAATATCCCTGGTTTCCGTAAGGGAATGGTACCTGCCGGATTAGTGAAGAAAATGTACGGTCAAAGTATCTTTACAGACGAAATACTACGCACTGTAGAAAAAGAACTGAACGCCTACCTCACCAATGAAAAGCTCGATATTTTCGCTCAGCCATTACCATTAGAAGGCGATGCCGCCAAGCTCGATGTTAATAATCCTGCCGATTATACTTTCAATTTTGAAATAGGTTTGAAGCCTGCTTTAAACATCGATCTTAATAAAGGCACTTACACCCGCTACAAAATTGAAGTAACCGAAACCATGATCAATGAAGAGGTAGACCGCCTTCGTACGCGTTTCGGTAAAATGACAGAGCCTGAAGCCATTAATAACGACGAAAATGTTTTAAACGTAACCTTCACCGAAACCGATGAAGCTGGCAACGCCGTAGAAGGTGGCATTAGTAAAGCTAGCAACAGCCTTTTGGTGAAATACTTTACAGAAGCACAACGTGCAGTATTACAAGGCAAAAAAGTAGGCGATAGCCTTACGGTAAAATTAAACGATGCTTTAGAAGCTACTTCAAAAGAAGCAGTACTTGGCGATTTAAATCTTCGCCACGAAGATGCCGACAAATACTTCACCATTGCCATTACCAAAGTTGGCTTGGTAGAAAAAGCGGAACTTAACAACGAATTTTTCGAAGCTGCATACCCAGGTGCGGGTATTGAACACGAAGCCGGATTCCGTAACCGTGTACTGCAAGATATTGATGCTTATTTCGCACAGCAAACTACCAACCAATTACACGATCAAATTTTCCACAATTTAGTAGACCATACAACAGTTGAATTTCCAGAAGCATTCTTAAAGCGTTGGTTGCAAGTTGGTGGCGAAAAACCAAAAACAGCCGAAGAAGCCGAAGCTGAATATCCTGGTTTTGCCAAGCAATTAAAGTGGAGCATTGTTAGTGGCCAGCTCATTAACGATAATAAAATTGAAGTAAACCAAGATGAGTTAAGAGCTTTTGCAAAACAACAAATGCTTGGTTACATGAATGTACCCATGAGCGGCGAAGACATGCCTTGGTTGGATGATTACATCAACCGCATGATGAGCGACCGCAAGTATGTAGAAAACACTTACTTCCAATTACAAACCGATAAGTTATTCCGTTACGTTGAAACACAAATCAACCCTACTGAACAGCCTATTAGCGTTGAAGCATTTACCGATATGGTGAAAAACCACCATCACTAATTGCGATCACATTTACCGTAAGGTATTTGCATATTGTAGCCACTTCTTACGAAGTGGCTTTTTTGTATCATATGCCTTACGGCAAATACATATACACGATTAACCTTTGCCGAATAGCCTTACCTTGCAAGCACTAAATATTTGCAACCAACAACCAAGTATCATGTCGTTATTTGAGTCGATTATTTTAGCAGTAGTAGAAGGACTAACCGAATTTTTGCCAGTAAGTAGTACTGCTCATATGATTTTTGCCAGTACTTTCTTAGGCATCCAGAAAGATGAATTTGTGAAAATGTTTCAAGTAGCCATACAATTCGGAGCCATTTTAGCGGTGGTAGTATTGTACTGGCGTAAATTCTTCAATTTTACCAAACTATCGTTCTATATCAAATTAGCTATTGGCGTAATGCCTGCTTTAATACTAGGCTACTTGTTCGATGATTACATAGAATCGGTACTTGAAAAACCAATACCTATTGCAATAGTTTTAATTATTGGCGGAGTGGTGTTATTATTTGTAGACCGTTGGTTTAGTAACAATAATATTGATGATGACTATGCTATTACCATTCCGAAAGCGTTAGCAATTGGCTTCTGGCAATGCCTTGCTATGATGCCCGGCACTAGTAGAAGCGCCGCTAGCATTATTGGTGGTATGCAACAAAAACTTACCCGAAACTTGGCAGCCGAGTTTTCTTTCTTTTTAGCAGTACCAACCATGTTAGCGGTGAATGTGTACTCTATTTTTTTGAAAGATTGGAAGTATAATGGTACTGAGCAAAAAGGCTATCAAATGATATTAAGCGATACAGCACACACCACCGCTTTTGCACTAGGCAATGTAGTAGCATTTATTGTAGCCATTATAGCCATCAAATTTTTCATTGGCTTTTTGAAGAAATATGGCTTTAAAATGTGGGGTTATTATAGAATTATTGTAGGCCTCATTTTATTAGCATTATTTTTATCTGGCGTGGTTACCACCGCCTAATACCGTTGCTATGCAAAAAACTGCCCCCAAAAAAGTGGTGAATGCCTGGGCCATGTACGACTGGGCTAACAGTGCTTATAACTTAGTAATTACCTCCACTATTTTCCCTACCTACTTTGAAGCTGTTACCGGCGATGGTAATGAAGCAACTTTGATTGATGAGGTACAATTAGGGGGGCGTACTTTCGTAAATACATCGCTATACAACTATGGCCTTGCAATAGCATTTTTAGTAGTAGCAGCACTTTCGCCACTATTATCGAGCATTGCCGATTATAGAGGTAATAAGAAAACATTTTTAGGTAGCTTCTTCACCCTCGGTAGCATTGCCTGTTGTGGCTTGTATTTTTTTACCGATACTAGCAATCTATGGCTTGGCTTGCTTTGTATGATTTTAGCTTGCTTTGGTTATTGGGCTAGTTTGGTTTTTTATAACTCTTACTTACCTGAAATTGCAGCTCCTGAAGACCGCGACCATGTTAGTGCTAAAGGATTTGCACGTGGTTATATTGGCAGTATGATACTACAAGTAATATGCTTTGTATTTGTACTTAAACCCGATTTGTTTGGTATTACAGTTGGTATGGCTAGCCGTATTTCATTTTTGCTAGTAGGTATTTGGTGGTTTGTATTTGCACAATGGAGCCTGCGTCGCCTACCGGCTGGAACGCCTACCGATGTTGCAGCAACAAAACGCAGTGCTTCAAGTGGTTATAAAGAGTTACAAAAAGTATGGCATCAACTTAAAGAAATTCCTGTATTACGCATGTTTTTAGGTTCGTATTTCTTTTACAACATGGGGGTACAAACAGTAATGTTGGTGGCTACGCTTTACGGAAAATCGGAGTTGGGCTTACCTACTACCAATCTTATCATTGCTATTCTCTTAATTCAATTGATTGCTGTACCCGGTGCATACACCATATCTTGGTTAAGCGGCAAAATTGGTAATCTACAAGCTTTAATGTTGGTGGTGTTGCTATGGATTGCTCTTTGCTTTGTGGGCTATCATTTACCGAAAGGTGGTATTAATGAATTTTATATGTTAGCCGTTGGCGTTGGCTTTGTAATGGGCGGTATTCAAAGTTTGAGCAGAAGTACGTATGCCAAACTAATGCCAGAAACACATAACACTACATCGTTCTTCAGCTTTTTCGATGTTACTGAAAAAATTGCCATTGTAATTGGCATGCTAAGTTTTGGCTACATCATTGAATTCAGCGGCAGTCAGCGAAACAGCGTATTAGCCCTCATGCTATTTTTTGTGATAGGTTTAATGGGTTTAGCATTTACTTTACGCAAGCAAAAAACCACGATTACAGCATGAAACTCCACACAATAAATACGGGTAATTTTAAACTCGATGGCGGTGCTATGTTTGGCGTTGTACCCAAAAGTATTTGGCATAAATTAAACCCCGCCGATAGTAATAATTTATGTACCTGGGCAATGCGTTGCTTACTTATTGAACATGGCAACAAGCTCATTTTAATTGATACCGGCATTGGTAACAAACAAGATGCTAAGTTTTTTGGTCACTATCATCTTCATGGCGATGCTAGCTTACAAAGTTCGTTACATGCACTCGGGTTCGATAATAGTGATATTACCGATGTAGTATTAACGCATTTGCATTTTGACCATTGCGGCGGTGCAGTAGAACGTATTGGCGAAAACTTACAGTGCACCTTTAAAAATGCTACGTATTGGAGCAACGCCGATCATTGGCAATGGGCTACACAACCTAATGCTCGTGAAAAAGCATCGTTCTTAAAAGAAAACATACTGCCTTTACAGGCAAATGATCAACTGCAATTGGTATCTATTGCTAATAAAAACCTACAAAACAACAAGGTAGCTAAAGTAGCCTCAGGAATTATAGACGAACTAAGTTTTAGAATTGTGAATGGCCATACCGATGCTATGATGCTGCCACAAATTAGCTATCAAGGTAAGGAGATTGTGTACATGGCCGACTTACTACCTAGCGTTGGGCACTTACCATTACCTTATGTTATGGCCTACGATATGTTTCCGCTCACAACATTAACTGAAAAAGAAGCGTTTTTACAAGAAGCAGTACAAAACAACTATGTACTCTATTTTGAACACGACCCTATTTATGAATGTTGCACACTACAACAAACTGAAAAAGGTATTAGAGCTGCCGAAACAATGGCACTAACGAACTTAGGTTAAACACACACCCTACAACAATTATGGCATTAGCAACGATACTTTGGGTAGACGATGAAATTGAAAGCTTGCAATCGCAAAAGCTATTTTTAGAAGGCAAAGGTTACGAGGTACATACCCTTACCAATGGTTATGATGCACTTGAATTTTTGAAAGAAAACACGATAGATGTTGTACTACTCGATGAAAGTATGCCGGGCATTACAGGTTTAGAAACTTTGGCTAAAATTAAAACTGATTACCCTTGGCTACCTGTTGTAATGATTACCAAAAATGAAACAGAGAACGTAATGGAAGAGGCCATTGGTAGTCAAATCACCGATTACTTGATTAAGCCAGTGAACCCCAACCAAGTGTTGCTTTCACTCAAAAAAATTATTGATAACAAACGCCTTGTTGCCGAAAAAACAACTACCGCCTATCAGCAACAGTTTCGCAACTTGTTCATGGCACTGAACAGCAACCCCAATCATAAAGAGTGGGCCGATATTTATAAGCAATTGGTGTATTGGGAGTTAGAAATGGAAAAGAGCGATAGCCCGCAAATGCAAGAAGTACTTGCTGCACAAAAACAAGAAGCTAATACCGAATTTTTTAAGTTCATCTATAAAAACTATAGCAAGTGGCTGCATCAAAAAGCTGGCAACGATGCTCCTGTGTTAAGCCCTCAATTGTTAGCAAACAGTGTATTTCCATTGCTACAAAAGCAAACGCCCGTTTTTTTTATTTTGATTGATAACCTGCGTTTCGACCAATGGAAGGCAATACAACCTTTACTTACCGAACAGTTTAGAGTAGTATCGGAAGATACATTTTATAGCATTCTACCAACAGCTACACAGTATGCTCGCAATGCTATTTTTAGTGGCCTAATGCCCATTGAAATACAAAGAAAATTTCCGCAACATTGGAAGAATGACGATGATGAAGGTGGAAAAAATCTTTCCGAAGAATTGTTTTTGCAATACCAATTAAAGCAACACGGTTTAGCGCATATCAAGTATAGCTTTACTAAAGTACTTCATCATAACGATGGACAGCAATTGGTTGCTAACATTCACAATCTATTGAACAACGAGCTTAACGTAATTGTGTACAATTTTGTAGATATGCTAAGCCATGCACGTACCGAAATGGAGGTGCTCAAAGAGTTGGCTTCTGATGAAATTAGCTATCGCAGTATCACAAAAAGTTGGTTTGAACATAGCCCACTTAACCAAGCATTAAAACGTATTGCCGATAAAAACATACAAATTGTATTGGCAACAGACCACGGTAGCATTCGTGTGAACACACCTTACAAAGTAAATGGCGACAAACAAACTACTGCT
>DMPB01000099.1:73476-79620 GCA_003456175.1 Chitinophagaceae bacterium
AACCTTCGCTACAAGCATGGGAAAAACCTCAACTTCGACGGTAAAGATGTGCTTGCCTTTAAAAACCCAGCCGATGCTGGCCTACCAGCACCGAATGTGAACAGCAGTTTCATTTTCGCTAAAGAAGATGGCTTTTTATGCTACCCGAACAATTACAACCATTACGTGAATTATTACCGAAATACTTTTCAGCATGGCGGTATTAGCTTAGAAGAAATGATTATTCCGGTTGTGCACCTCACCAATAAATAAGATTTATACACTTACGTGGAAAAGTGACTACGCACCAGCCATACAACTAATCGTATTTTTGATGTAATGAAGTATACAGCTACTACACTTAAAAAATTAGAAGATATTTTAGGCGAAAGTGCATTTACCGTAAGGTACGAAAGAGGCAACTTTCAAAGTGGCTATTGCATTCTAGAGCAAAAGCGAGTGGTAGTACTCAATAAATTTTTGAATGTAGAAGGTCGTATCAACACCTTATTAGAACTGATACCACAACTCAATATTGAGTTTGATAAACTTACACACGAATCGCAGAAGCTTTACGACGATGTAGTAAGTAAGAGTTTAAAAGCTACCGCGTAACCAACCTTGTACTACTTTTGCAAGGCATGCAAAATCCGCCATTAACAATTACATTTTTAGGCACGGGCACCAGTAGCGGTGTGCCTATGATTGGCTGTAATTGCGAAGTATGCCAAAGTAATAATCCTAAAGATAACAGACTACGCAGCAGCATTCTCATATGCTCAGCAACAACACGCATTGTTATTGATACTACACCCGATTTCAGGTACCAAATGTTACGCATTAATAACCAGCAACTCGATGCCGTGGTGTACACACATGCTCACAAAGACCATATTGCCGGCCTCGATGATGTTAGAGCTTACAACTTTACGCAGCAAAGAGCTATGGATATTTATGCAACCGAAGCCACGCAAGCTGCACTCAAAAAAGAGTTTGCCTACGCTTTTGCAGAGCACAAATACCCCGGCGTTCCTGAATTACGGCTACATACTATTGCTACATCTCCATTTCAAATCGGAGATATTTGGCTAGAACCTATACCAGTATGGCACCATAAAATGCCAGTACTTGGTTTTAAGTTGGGAAATTTTATATATATTACCGACGCAAATGTAATTGATACCGAAGTGCTTGAAAAGCTTTACGATGCAGACATTCTGGTATTAAACGCCTTGCGTAAAGAGCCTCATATTTCGCACTTTACATTGGCGCAAGCGGTAGATATTGTGGCACAAACAAATGCCAAACAAGCGTATTTCACGCATATCAGTCATCAGTTAGGTTTGCACAACGCCATCAATGCAAGCTTACCAGCTAACATAGCATTGGCATACGATGGCTTAACCCTACAAATTAAGTAGTAGCATATAACGCCTTTTAAAAAACTAAAAGGAGCGTTATGAAAACTATTGCACAGTATTTTCAATTTTCACGCAAAGAACGCGTTGCAGCTATTGCATTATTAGTATTAGGTGCTACACTTTTTGCGGTGCCGTGGTGGCTAACATCGGCTAAAAGCCAGCAACCAACAATAACAACACCACTACCGCAAATCGTACAAAACAATCTGCCAAATGCCGCATTACCAACCGATGCCTCAACCGAAACCGAAGCCTCACCTCAAAACACACTTTTTTACTTCGATCCCAATACGGCTAGTTTGGCCGATTTTGAACAATTAGGCCTACGCAGCAAAACCGCACAAACCATCTTAAACTATCGCAGTAAAGGCGGCAAGTTTCGTCAGGCCTCCGATTTACGTAAGATATATACCCTCTCTGCAGCCGAAGCCGAACGCCTTATTCCTTATGTTCGAATAACATCGGCAACACACAATCAGGGCAAACCTTACGGTAAATACGAAAGCACACCGTACGTGAATAAAACACCTAATACAATAGATATCAACACTGCCAGCGAAGCCGATTTTGAGCAACTACCTGGTATTGGCAAAGTACTTGCTGCACGCATTGTAAAGTTTAGAAACGCCAAGCAAGGCTTTCAACAAATAGATGATATCGCAAAAACCTATGGCTTACCCGAAACTACGTTTCAACAAATAAAACCTTACTTAACCATTAGCCAGCAAGCAACCATAACAACCAATAAGCAACCACAACAGCACCTTACGGTAAATATTAACGAAGCCAGTTGGCAACAACTACAGCAACATTGCAGCACCATTAATAGTGATATGGCTAGTGCTATTATAACACTACGCAAAAAATATGGAAGCATACAAAACAGCACTGATCTTAAACGCATCGTATTTCTAACCGACGTACAAATACAAGCGATAGCCAACTGCTTTAACCTACCATAAATAGCTATTATACCATGTAGTAATCATGTTTTGCAATGAGGTAAAACCATTGCCCAATCGGGTTTTGCACATACTCGCTTCAGAAAGGCATAAGTACATTTACAATGTATCCAAATTCTATCACGAAAACTGTACTTATGAAAACCTTAAACAACAGGGGGCATACTTTATCGCTGTTTAATATGCGGCTTAAAAAGTTCATGTTTATTAAGGGATGTTTTAAAAACGCTTCCATTCTTTCTACATCTTTTAATGATGGTTAAGTACCATTTTATTGGCAGCCCTACTGCCTCAAAATAGCTTTGCTCTCAGATCCAATAGTTTTTTCTACAAACTCAAACGCAGTTATGAAACGCATTTATTCATGGTTATTTTTATCGCTTACCGTTGTTGCTTTTGCCTGTAAAAAAGGCGAAGAACTCAATGCCGATAACGGTAATAATACCACCAAAGTAGCACCCGACGGGTTCACCTACAACACGTCGAAAACAATCAATTTAAACATTCGATTGCTCACCAACGATAACCAACCTATAAAGGGTGTTATTGTAAGTTTATATCCAGGCACTACCAATACCGATGTAAGCAATATTATGTTTAAAGGCATGACAGATGCCACTGGTACTCTAAGAGCAACATTAGCCGTACCTTCTTATATAGATACTTTTACTGTTGACCCTGAGTATGTAGGTTTAATGCGTTATGCCAAAACCTATTTAACCTCTAATCAACTCAATGTTACCATTGGCGGTGCAGGCGGATTTTCTGGCAATGTAGCAGGCCGCGGTATTGATATGCCTAACAAATGGTACATCGGCGAAAACAGAGTAGAGAATAATGTTGTATACAAATACATGGGCACTTACAATAACTTAGGCCGCCCTAGTTATTTAACAACTCCAGGCGATATTATCAGCGCTGGTTTATTAAGCCGTATCAACGAATCATTACCTGAAAGAACAGATGTTCGCTTGGTACACCCTGAGTACTTATTAAATACTGCTACTCCAGATATTGTAGTTACCGAACTATCAGACGTATGGTTAACATTCGTACATGAAGGTGCAGGTTACGTTAATTCACTTGGTTATTATGTATACAATACCAATAACCCTCCTAGCAACGTAGCTCAAATAGATACTGTATATCACGTATTACCAAATGCATCTCTAAGCGGTAGCGGTGGCGATATGCGTAGTGGCGATAAAGTATACTTAGGCCGCTATGGCGCTGGTAAAAGCATTGGTTTCGTAATTTTTGCCAATGGTTGGAATGGCGGTTCACGCACAGTTAATACAAATGCCGATAAATTCTATAGCAATCCAAACTTTAACCCCGAACCTATTGCTGCTTTAAGAAGGCATCACGTGCTTCTATACGACCGAACAGAACAAATGTTTTTAGTTGGTTTCGAAGATATCAATAGAAGCTTCTCTGGTTGCGACCAAGATTTTAACGACCTAGTTTTTTACTGTAAGAGTAATCCTGTTACGGCTATTTCTACCGACAACGTTGCTAATATGGATGTACCAACCGATAGCGATGGCGACGGTGTTGCCAACTCTGTAGATGAATTTCCTAACGACCCTGCTCGTGCCTATCGTTATTATTATCCATCTCAAAACAATTGGGCTACCATTGCTTTTGAAGATTTATGGCCAGCAAGCGGCGACTATGATATGAACGACATGCTCATCGATTATCGCTACACTTTTGTTTGTAATGCTGCTAACAATGTAGTAGATATGAATGCCAGCTATGCCATTGGTGCAGCCGGTGCTAGCTTTAACAATGGCTTTGGCTTACAGTTAGATGTTGCCCCAAGTGCAATTAGCAGTATAACAGGCCGTAGAATTACAGGCAACTATCTCAGCTTCAATGCCAATGGTACCGAAGCAGGTCAATCAAAAGCTGTGATTATTCCTTTCGATAACCATAGAAGTTTAATTAGCGATCCATCAGGTTCTATCTTCATCAATACACAAATGGATAGAGCCAGAGTAAGTGGCGACACTGTAAATCTTAGCATTGCCTTCGCACAACCAATGCCAGTTGCAGGCTTGCTATCAACCCCAATGAATCACTTTATCATCAGCAACCAACGCCGTGGTTACGAGGTACACTTACCTGGTTACTTACCAACCGATAAGGCCGATGCTAGCTTGTTTGGTCAATGGTCTGATAATACTAGTCCTCAAAACAACCGTTACTACCTTGCAAAAGATAACAGTCCTTGGGCTATTAACTTCTTGCAAAAATTCACACACCCAACAGAAACAAGCAATATTAAAGATGCTTACTTACGTTACATGAATTGGGTGAACAGTGGCGGCACTACCAATACCGATTGGTATAGTAACACAGGTGCAGGCTATCGCAACAATGCACTGATTTACACAAAATAGTGTTTGTATTATAGTAGAAAAACCAATCCAAGGAGCAGCCTTAATAAGGCTGCTCTTTTTATACGTATACCTTACGGTAAATGTTGACGCATGAGTGCCTGCACTTGAAGTAATGCATTGTCTTTACCTTCTTTTACCGCAAGGGCCGTTGGCTTCACCCACACATCGGGCAGTACACCACGTGCAGTTTTATCGGCCAACGTTTTATTAGGAAACACAATTCTATACAATGGTAAGCGAACTCTAATACCACTATTAGGCAGCGTAATAGTGGCAGTATTAATAGCACTGTTGCCATAACTACCACCACCCGATTCATCGCCAACAATAGTAACATTCGATTGCCCCTTTAAAGCATTGGTGAACATAGTTGCAGCCGAAAATGTATAGCCATTTTGCAATATATAAATACGACCATTGAAATGGTGTTTTTGAAATGGCCGATGTACTTCTTTCGCATAGCCACGCATGTAGTAATTACCATCGGCGGCATTGCGTTTTGTACGCAACTGCAAGCCTAACCAAAACAACCAACGCGGTTGTATATACTTACCATTAGCACCAAAATTTCTGCGAATGGCCATAACAGTGTCGCCATCTTTAAATGGCTGCTTTATGAGGTAGCGGGTAAGCAATACATTACGTGCTACCCTGCCACCGGTATTATTGCGAACATCAATCGCAAGTTGTTGAATACGATATTCTGTAAGCGTTGCAAATGATTGTCGTAAAAAACGCCGCATAGTGTACCTGCTAAAACTACCAATGCGTAAGTAAGCAGTATGTTGTGCAGTATCAATTTGTAACTGTAAGGTTTGTGCCTTTTCTCTTTTTCTAATGGCTCGCTTGCTAAGTATAGGTGTTGTTATAACAGTTGCTATAGCTTTTTTGGTAGTATCTTTTTTTACTATAAAATTTTTAAGCACCGTTTGTTTGGCTACACCATTGGTATCTATAAAGTTGATATGGTAAGCCGTATCTAGGCCTAGTATCAATCGATACATACCTGCAAAACTGTTGCTGAGGTATAGATATTTAAAGCTTAGTGCATTACCATCGGTACTAATAAATTGTTGCAATGTATCTATATACCATCGGGCTGTTTTACCATTAATATGTGTAATGTAGCTGCCGCGTGTTAACGTTGTATCATTTACCGTAAGGCTACGTATTAACACCATACTATCGGCATTAATAATACGTACCATCAATGGCATTTGCGGCCCCTTGTATTGGTCGTTCCACTTTGTATAAGCTTTAGAAAACTGTACCGATGTATGGCCACACTTCATTTGTGCTATCACTTGTGCTAACGCATTTTTTAATTGTAGCTCGCTAATACTATCGGGTATACTTTGCAGCACTTGTTGAAAAGCA
>DMPB01000099.1:79854-80979 GCA_003456175.1 Chitinophagaceae bacterium
AAAGCACTATCAATAGTGCTTTGGGGCGTATACCAAAATGTGCTTGGGTGTTGTTGGTACAGTATGCGTTGCAGCAATTGCACATCGGCCTTGGCAGCACTAGCAGCAAGCTTGGGAGGTGCTGTAACCAATTTGGTACTGGTACAACTTTGCAACCATACACACCATAAGGCAATACATAATAACCATTTCATATTTATGCAAATGCGTTCCAACCTTGTGCTGTAATATCGTGTAAGTTATTGCTTCGTGTAATGAGCTTTTTACCTTCTTCTACTTCGGTGATGTAACCAATTACAGCAATTTCTTCGTTGAGGGTAATTTTATCGTAATCGTTTTGTGATAATGTAAAGAGTAGTTCATAATCTTCACCGCCACTTAAAGCACAAACTGTAGGATCTAACCCAAATTTAAATGCTGCTTTACGAGCATCTTCATGTATAGGCAGCTTTTCTTCGTAGATGCGGCAGCCAACATTGCTTTGCTTACAAATGTGCAGTATTTCGCTACTTAGGCCATCGCTAACATCCATCATTGCTGTTGGTAGTATTTGTTGTTCTTCAAAAAAGCTAATGATATCTTTTCTTGCTTCGGGCTTTAACAAACGGCCAACAATGTAATTTTCGTTTTCCAAATCGGGTTGTACGCCTGGGTTTTCTAAAAATATTTTTTTCTCACGTTCTAGTAAAGTGAGCCCTAGAAAAGCAGCACCTACATCGCCTGATACACAAATTAAATCGCCTTTTTGTGCAGTATTACGTTTTACAATTTCTGCAGCATTAGCTTCACCAATAGCTGTAACGGAAATAATGAACCCTTTTTGACTGCTACTGGTATCGCCACCAATTAAATCAACGCCATATTTTTCACAGGCAGCATATACACCTTCGTAAAACTCAGTGAGTGCTTCAACACTAAACCTATTGCTAAAGGCTACACTCATAGTAATGTGGGTAGGTGTAGCGTTCATGGCATAAATATCACTTACATTCACTACTACACTTTTGTAACCTAAATGCTTGAGTGGTGTGTACATCAAATCAAAATGCACCCCTTCTACCAATAAATCGGTGCTTATTACCGTTTGCTTCCCGAAATGGTCAATCACGGCAGCATCGTCGCCAA
>DMPB01000030.1:0-145 GCA_003456175.1 Chitinophagaceae bacterium
CTAGCTTTGATAAGCAGCAATTTAATTACTACAGGCAATTAACTGCCCTACGCCACCGCTTCAAAGCATTACGCAGTGCTAACATGCAGTTTATACCTGCCGGCAAAGAAGTATTTATGTACGAACGACAAGAGGGTAACGAAAA
>DMPB01000030.1:383-625 GCA_003456175.1 Chitinophagaceae bacterium
GTAACGAAAAATTGATGGTGATTTTGAATGCGGGTTCCAATACAGCTAGTATACGTGTACCTTACGGTAAATATAAAATCGTGTTTGGCAACGCTCCAGTACAAGCGCAACAGCTACAAATAGCACCATTACAAGGGGTTGTATTGTTAGCAGAATAACAGCAGAAAAAAACACAAAAAAATTGATTGCTTTTTCGAGCATCCTCCTATATTTGCAGCCCATTTGGCGAGGTAGCTCAGTTG
>DMPB01000030.1:985-1219 GCA_003456175.1 Chitinophagaceae bacterium
TACTCTCGCTTTGTAGCATGTTATCGTTAATACAATCGTTAATAATGCTACATGAAAAGGAAGTCAAATAATGAGCTTTCATTGCCCAACGGATGCACCTGCAGCTATCCATCAGTGCACCCATCAAATTGGCAAAAATCTGGTGCAAGTACAAGCACAGATTGGTACATTCAATACTATTTCCGTGACCCAAATGCTGAGAATCCAAAACATAAAGCACCGGGTAAATTATGT
>DMPB01000030.1:1446-2590 GCA_003456175.1 Chitinophagaceae bacterium
AGCACCGGGTAAATTATGTATCGTAAAAGGGGTAAACCACATTAAGCAGGTTACAGAACGTCGTAAGGCAATGCAACTTCTGTTAGATAATGAACTACACCTCCTGCAAGAAGAAGGCTATAATCCTATCACGAAACAAATGTCGAAGCCTCGGGGTACTGTTGAAGTACATCCTAATACCCTTTTTCTGAATGCCCTTGAATGTGCATTGAAGCTGATAAAAATAGCAGCTTCTACCAGAGCCGATATGAAATCGATGCTTAGAGTTGCTGCTGAAGCTGCCGCCAATACCTTTAGCATTACAAAGCCGATTTCACAAATTAGGCGCAGAGATGTAGTGATGTTGCTGGAGCAAATCGAACATATTAAAGGTGATTTTTCTGCACACAGGTACAACAAGTATCGTTCCTATTTAATGTCGTTATTCAATAAGCTTTTAGAACTAGAGGCAATTGATATCAACCCTGCTAGAGAAATCCTAAAACAAAAAACAACGAAGAAAATTCGAAACATAATTACTATTGAAGATATCAAACGTATCAATGAAACCATTGTACACAGTAATTATAACTTCTGGCGCTTTCTTCAAATTTTCTTTCATTCAGGTGCTCGTATTGTTGAACTCCTTGCTCTTAAAGTGGGTGATGTTGACTTCAAGGAAAGTCGCTTTAAAGTATTGGTGAAGAAAGGACGGAACTATACAGAAATGTATCGACCAATTAGAGCTAGTGTACTTCCATTATGGCAGGAACTGATAAATGATAGTCCTAGCGGTTACTACATTTTCAGTAAGGGGTTACAACCTGGTGAACATAAAATCAGATACGAACAAATCACTCGGCGCTGGAAAGTGCATATCAAAGATAAATTGGGTATTGAAGCCGATTGCTACTCCCTAAAGCATCGGAACTTAGAGGAAACCGCTAAACTGTACGGCATAAGCGTTGCTGCTGCTGGTGCTGGCCACGCCACGCCCGTTATAACTATGAAATACTACGCACCCGGTGAGATGGAAAGGATGAAGGAACTGTACAAGAATTCGGATGTGTTGATTGGTTAATTGCTAAATAAATTAGCATTTTTGCGCTATGCAAAATGCCATATTTAGCTACAACTACATTTCTAACGTAGGTACAACCATGTT
>DMPB01000030.1:2856-9312 GCA_003456175.1 Chitinophagaceae bacterium
ACTATTGTTGGTTGGTATTCGTATCTGCAGGTAGTTACGACCCCATGGGCCAGTGGACAATCGATAAACACGAATTCTATGTCGGTGCTCACAAGAAACGGTTTGATACATGGCCCAAACAGCCAGAAGAAATCATCATACACACCTACTACGCTTTCAGAGATCAAAAGCTGATAGATGATAAAGTACTCGTAGTGGGCATATCAATGGATTTACGTAAGTATAACCGACGTACACAAACAAGGCTACCTTATTTGTAAGTTTGTGAAAACAACCTGCTATGAACAAGTCTAAGCCAAAGCTCCTGCACTTCATAGAGCAAGCCAATAGCGAGCTGGTAGATTATACCGGCAAGCATTTTACCAAGTATTACGAGTGGGATGGATGCATGTATGCTTTCAGTGTAGCCCCCGATTTATACCCCGATGTTGATGGCCTCGATTTTACTGGTTCTATGAGTGTGCTTTGTCAAACACCCAAAGGCACTAAATATTTTCAAATGATTCACGATGGCAACCGTTGGAAACCGATTAACAACCCAATGGTTGAAGCTGAAGTATTACATATTGTTAGCAGTGCCATTGATAGCCAAAACGATTAACCATGTGTAGAGATAACTCCTACTATGCTACGAAAGAAGAGCATGAAGAACGTTACGACATACCCGAAAATAGTGTAGAAATTGATTTTAAAAGCAGCTACCACATGCTGGCAGGCTTTGCCGCTCAGCATATTGTTACATACGATAGTGTGGCGCGCCACAATCAAAGCTTTTCAGCCCATTGGGGACTTGTTCCCAAATGGACAAAGAACCTCACAGATGGGCTTAAAATGAGTAATTCAATGGTGAACGCAAGGCGTGAAACCATCTTTGAAAAACCATCGTTCAAACAGCTTATTGCAACTAGCCGTTGCTTAATACCAAGTACAGGGTTCTATGAGCATCACCACCTTACGGTAAAAGAAAAAGTGCCATTCTACATCAAGATAGCAGGTACTGCTATTTTCTCCATTGCAGGGCTATGGACGCAGTGGTTCGATAAAAGCACCAACACAGAGCTTCGCAGCTTTACTATGATCACCACAGCGTCTAACGAGCCTATGAGCCGAATACATAACGGCGGTGAAAACAGTGGCCGTATGCCGCTCATGATTATTCCCCATATGGAGGCCACCTGGTTAAACCCTCACAGCTCCACTGAAGACATTACCGATATACTCAATTACTCCATTCCAGGTGAGGCACTAGAATACTGGCCGGTAGAAAGCATCCGCAAGCGTGGCCGTGTAGTGGATGCGAGTTACATCCACAAAATTGATAGAACCATAATGCTGTAAAATTTTCTATTCAATATGAATGAATCTATTAAAGAGTTATTTGATGCTATAAAAACAAGGGTAACAAACCCATTGTTTACCTCGTTTGTTTTCTTCTTTGTTACATACAATTGGGAAATATTTATAACCTTATTATTCTACAAACAAGAGTTGCTGATAGAATACAAAAAGGTTGATTACTTGACATTCTGCATGAATCACTTGAGTGAGCATAAATCTTATTCAAAACCGTTACTTTTTGCAATTTTATATGTTGTCATACAGCCCATCATAGTACATTTAATTTCTTTATATAAAGCTTTAATAAAGAAACTAGCTTCATTTGCAGAGCGAAAAGTAGAGAAAGGTACTTTTTTGCCAATTGAGGATATTCGTAGTTATTCAGAAAGCTTATATGAACATAGAAAAGAGGTATCTGAGCTTAGAGAAAAAATGTATGAATTAGAATCGAAGGAGTTAACGCTTAGTATTCAAAGGAGTGATCTTGAAAAAAAACAAGAGCAATTAAACAAGCTTGAGTATGAGCTAAATAATAGACAATTTGATTTGAATGCTGAGTATGAAAAAATTAAACGGTTGAGTTATGTAGAACCCCGTATTGACTCGACAGATAATCTAAGCTTGTCACTTTTTAAAGAACAGGAAGAAATAATTGATGGCAGTTCAATTAGTTTAATAAAGGATAACGTTAGAATACAATTGAAAACTCTAATTTCTATCGAGTTCAACCTTATTACCATAGTAAAAACAAATTCCTATAACTATTGCTCCTCTATGGATGAGAAAACTAGATCTCCGATTGATCCATATGAAACTAGAGATATTTATGTTATACTGGATAGATTCTTCGGCTTCCCAAATACCCTAGGATTTTTGGTTGCAAGAAAAACAAAACACGATGAACGAAAATTTGTTTTAGACGAAATGACTGAGTACAAATACTTCAATATTAGATTCAGTGATGGAGTTAACAGAGACAATAAAATTGACTTATTAACTGCCAAGGAGGCCATGTGCTACACCGGAGAACTATCTTCACAACATATTTATTATAAGGTTGTGTCGATTAAATTATAGTTGACACTTGATTATCTTTCTTTAAAAAAAGAAAGAAGGGCAAGTAGGTGTTAGCCCCTACTTTACCCTTCATTTTTATTATGCCTTACTTCTACATCCGCATACGGGTATTGGGAAAGGCCTACCCGTTCTGCTTCTTATTATTTCGCCGGTAACGGGGTGGGTAGTTGTCATTCTAAAAATAACACTACACTCAGCTCCACATCTTGGGCATTGTTTCTTAAACTGCATATTTTACAGTATTAAGTGTTAGTAAATAAAGCAGAAGAAAATTTTAAGGTAACAATTGATTGAAATGTAGTGCTAACCCTTTTATTTTACCAACTGTTAGATCCATCCATCAAATTTTCTTCAAAGCAAGTTGTTGGCGCAACTTGCTTTTTTTATTACTTATTGGCATTGCTGCTGCTCTCAAGCATGCAAGGTTCAATAACCAATGTTTCAAAACTATTCGGCTACTTCGAAAAAAATAAACCCCTCTTGTACACAGTCTGTGGATAATGTAAGTGTATTTTTTGCAAGTTCTTATGGGGCTTCATTTTGCTGCGATACCCACACCTGTGGGTAACTAAAAAATTAATTTTTGGCAATAAAATTGTTCAACCCTTGATACCAGATGGCACGACAAAATCATCAACAAAAAAAGAAAAAGAGATACTATGATATGCCTTGCGGTAAATAAAGCCGTAATAACTACAACTTACAATGCTGCACTTTGCCAACCCATTGCTTGCATGTATTTCAATACCTTAGGAAGTGCCAAACGCAGTCGTGGTAAAGCTTTCGCACTATCGTGAAATACTACAATACTGCCAGGCTGCAAGTGTTGTTGTACATAGTTGTAGCACTGCTCGCCAGTAATGCTAGTATCAAAATCGCCGCTGAGTAGCGACCACATAACAATGCGATAGTTCATTTGCCGTAAGGCACTTGCTTGTGCCCATGTAAGGCGGCCGTAAGGCGGCCTAAACCAACTACTATTGATATGTTGTGCGGCGGCTGTAACACCCTGTACATATTTTTCGGTATCGGTTTTAAAGCCGTTTGTGTGTGCTTGCGTGTGGTTACCAACCGTATGGCCTTGTTCGAGTATTTGTTGATATATATCGGCATGTGTAGTTACATTTTTGCCGATACAAAAAAAAGTAGCTTTAGCATTGAATTCCGCTAGGGTAGACAGTACAAAAGGCGTGGCTTCGGGGTGCGGACCATCATCGAAGGTAAGGTACACCTTGTTGCCATTGGCGGGCATTTGCCAAAGCAGGTTACGATACCACATACGTAGCCACCAAGGTGTTGTTACCATGTACATGATGCAAAGGTAATATTAGTGCCCAAAGCCTAGTAAATGAATTGCTCGGCCACCTACAACCGTAAGCTTGCCGTGCTGTTGTATCCAGCGAGCCTGCGTTGTTGGCGATAGCACCTCGGTTGCCCATTGTTGTACAGTTGCCAACGTAGGAAACGATTTTTTCACATGCACACTCCTGCTACGAACAGCGGACACAAAAGCATTGGCCATGGCTGCTTTAAATAAGTTGTGGGCAGCATACACATCTATACCAATAATGCTGCCATGTGTTACAGCAATCCAGCCTACCACCAGCGAATCGTTACTCCATGGCAGTTGTTGTATCGCAGTAATGCAGCCAGTATCCATCTTACGAGTTGTATTGAAAAGATAAGTGTAACTCCACGTACTGCTGCTATCGTTACGCTGTTTGTAAATACTGTCAATATGCTTCCATACATGTTGCTGAGCACCCTGATGCAGCATATATTCCTGCATGCGATAATCGGCACGCCCTGCACTTGAAAATTTAAATACTTTCGGTTCTGCCCAGCGCCCCTTTTCAACACACAACACGTCTATATAAGTCCATTCATTATCGGGCATCAGTAGCTGCATGTTAGTAACCATACGATCTTGCTTGCCGCCTTTAATAATATCGCCAGGAGCAAGCAAAATTGGCTGCCTCCCTTTATTGCGAAGTCGTAGTACTTTAATGTCGGCACCATTATCGCCATCCACCTCATCAATATGCACTTTTCGTTTTTGTACGGCTTCTGGCAACGATATTATGGTTGTTTTTTCTGAGGTATACCCTTGCGGTAAATGATAGATAGGATATAACTGCAACGCATCGCACTGCCATACGCTATCCCATGCTACCCTTAGTAGTGGATATTGTAGCTGTGCCGCAGCATGCTGCCAAAAACACAAAATCAAGCTAAAAAGCATCAGAAAACGTTGCTTCATACGCCGAAAAATAGTGCCTTTAGCTTAAAAAAAGTTGAATAAGGTAGCATCATACCAAGCACATTTGGGGAAAGCTTAATCTTAAAAAGTAGGCATTTGCCGTAAGGTATGCTATTTTTGCCACCGCAATGGCACAGCAATAGTGCAATTTGGTAATAGAAGAAGTGCCTGCACATAACAGTGAAAGCTGTATTTACTTGCTGATGATCTTGCCATTAGGCAAGCCGCCATGTGAAACGAAAAAAAATGAAAGCAATTATTCCAGTGGCCGGAGCTGGTACGAAACTTAGGCCACATACATATACACAACCAAAGGCATTAATACCCATTGCTGGCAAAACCATCTTAGGTTTTATTGTAGAACAACTACACGAAGCAGGCATCAATGAATTCATCTTCATTGTAGGTTATTTAGGAGATAAGATTCACGATTTTGTAAAGCAAACTTACCCGCACCTTACCTGTCATGTAGTATTTCAGAACGAGCGGCAAGGTACAGGACATGCCATAGAACTCACCAAGAGCCTCGTTGGCGACGATGAGGTTTTTGTGGTGCTTGGCGACACTATTTGCGAGTACGATGTGAAAGAGGTAGTGCAGAGCCCGTACAGCATGCTTGGTGTTAAAAAAGTAGATGACCCTAGAAATTTTGGTGTAGCAGAGGTTGATGATGAGAATAACATTGTACATGTGGTTGAGAAGCCAGCAATACCAAAGAGTAATTTGGCATTGGTAGGCTTATACAAAATCAAGGAAACGCAGTTTTTATTTGAATGCTTACATCACATTTTCACGCACGATATTAAAAGCCACGGCGAATACAACCTTACCGATGCGCTAGATTGTATGATTAAGCGTGGCGCCAACTTTAAAATCTTTAAGGTTAAAAATTGGTTTGATTGTGGCAAAAAAGAAAGCCTACTAGAGAGTAATGCCACTCTTTTAAAAAAATTCGGCGGCGTTGTTGCAGAAGATATTCAGCAAGAGAACGCTATTATTATTCCGCCGGTTAGTATTGGCAGCGGTTGTACGCTTAAGAACTGTATTATTGGTCCGCATGTAGCTGTTGGTGCTAACAGTACTATCATGGCATCAATTGTGAGAGATAGCATTATTGGTAGCTATGCAACACTCGATGAAGTAGTGGTAGATAATAGCCTTATCGGTAGTGATGCTGTTGTAAAGGGCTTGAGCCGTAGTTTGAATATTGGCGACAATACAGAAATAGACTTTGGTTAGCTTTGTATCACTAACAAAGAGTGATGATTGATAAAAATGCTGTATGCCAACTATTTGGCATCAAAATACCTATTATACAAGGTGGTATGATTTGGGCAAGCGGCTGGCGACTAGCTAGTGCTGTAAGCAATGCAGGTGGCTTAGGCATTATTGGTGCCGGAAGTATGTATCCAGAAGTGTTGGTGCAACATATTGATCAATGCCAACAGGCTACCCAACAACCATTTGGTGTTAACCTCCCACTACTCTATCCCGATATCGATCAGCATATTGCAACAATTGCCGAAAAACAAGTTCCTATTGTTTTTACCAGTGCTGGCAATCCGGCAAAATATACACGGCAGTTGCAAAGCTATGGTTGCAAAGTGGTGCATGTAGTAAGTAGTACCAAACAAGCACTCAAAGCACAAGATGCAGGCTGCGATGCTGTTGTAGCCGAGGGCTTTGAAGCTGGTGGCCACAACGGTCGAGAAGAAACTACTACACTTGTATTAGTACCTGCCGTAGCCAAAGCAGTAGCTATACCAGTAATTGCTGCAGGT
>DMPB01000079.1 GCA_003456175.1 Chitinophagaceae bacterium
AAGCCACCGAAAGGTGGCTTTTTTTATGCTTTATTACCAGCGGTTTGTACTTACATTGCAACCATAATGTAATTGTTTATGATGATGCGTATTGGAGTATTGATAATAGTATTGGCCCTTACGGGCAAATGTTGGAGCCAACCAAAGCTTACGCAATTGTGGGTAAGCGATACTATTTTAAAAACACCCGAAAGTGTTGTTTTTGATGGTGCTGGAAAGCGTTTGTTGGTAAGTTGTATGCATAACAACTTAACTGAAAAAAAGAGTACCGGTACCATTGCGTCTATTGATTTAGAAGGTAAGCCCATTAGTATGGTGTGGAGTACCACGCTGAACAGTCCGAAGGGTATGTTGTTGGTGAACGATTTTGTGTTTGTTACCGATATTAACGAAGTGGTAGCTATAGACGGACGTAACGGAACTATATTAAAGCGTGTAACGGTTGATGGCGCAGTATTTTTAAACGATATAGCTGTAGCCGAAGATGGAATGATTTACGTAAGTGATACGCGTACTGGTCGTATTTATAAAATTGAGCAACTTAAAGCATCGTTGTACACCGAAGGTTTGAAAAATCCTAATGGCTTATTATGCCTAGGCAAAGATTTGTATGTGTTAGCTAATGGCAACCTGATTAAATACGATGAAAAACGCCAGGCTACCGTACTTGCTACGGGTATGGAAGCTAGTACAGATGGGTTAATTATGGTGAATAAAAAAGATTTTCTGGTAAGTTGTTGGAGTGGGGTTATTTATTATGTAACAGCCGAAGGCAAGGTTACGCAACTGTTAGATGTGCGTAACGAAAAAATCAACACGGCCGATATTGGTTTTGATTTTAAAAAGAAAATTGTGTACGTGCCCAATTTTTATAAGAATACCGTAACAGCGTATCAACTTACGTTTTAATACCTTGCGGTAAATGTTGTTCGTAGTATAAAATATATGGGGCGGCCAAAGGCCGCCCCATATATTTTATATGTATTTGTTATGAACCCCGATTGAAAAACTTAGTGCCCTCATCGGCCATTACTTCTTTCTCTTTCTTCCACCAACGATAGCCAATAAAGCCCATAATAGCTAACGGCATAATCATTAGATATACAATACCAGAGTTTAAACTTTTAGCTGGCTCTTCGCCCAACTGTTCAGCCGTTTTTGTACAAATAGAACATTGTGCTACCGCCCATTGCGTTAGCAATAACAACATCAAAATCAGGCGTACACGTTTCATACATTGTTGTTGAGAAGTGGCAAAGTTAAGCAGATGCAGCTTATCGCTTTTCAAAAAACCATGGTATTCGCTTGCGAGGTTTTACCTCGTAATTGGTGCGAATGTATTTTTGAATATGTTGCATAGCCTCGTCGAAATCATCAGTAAGTAATACTAGGTTCATATCTTCCGGACTTACCGTTCCTTCTTTCACCATATACTCCATGTATTTATACAAATCTTGGTAGTAACGCTTGCCAAACAACACTATTGGAAAGCTATGAATAGTACGAGTTTGCACCAAGGTTAACGCTTCAAAAAACTCATCCATAGTACCAAAACCACCGGGTAAAATGATGAAGGCGTAAGAGTATTTCACTAATAACACTTTTCGAATAAAAAAGTAGCGCATCGTAATACTCTTGTGCACGTAAGGGTTAGCATGCTGCTCGTGTGGTAGTACAATGTTAATGCCAATACTAGTACCGCCATTTTCAAAAGCACCCTTGTTGGCAGCTTCCATAATACCCGGCCCGCCGCCAGTTAAAGTTGTAAAACCTAAATCGGCAATACGCTTACCAAATGCTTCGCCAATTTTATAGTAGTGATGGTCGGGCTTAAAACGAGCACTCCCAAAAACCGTAATACATGGCCCAACAAAATGCAACGCTCTAAAGCCCTTGATGAACTCTTTAAATACGGTAAATGCAAAACTCAACTCCCAAATACGAGGTTTGGGGCCATCAAGATATACCTCTTTACCAGCGGGTATTACACGTTTCGATTGCGTCTTCTTAGCCATAATCGAATTAACAGATTTATTTGCTATGCGGTTGTATTACCTTGCAGTAATAACATTTTATTATGCGTATTGTAAGTTACAATGTTAACGGTATTAGAGCAGCTATAAAAAAGGGCTGGATTGATTGGGTAAGTTCCGATGTGGCCGATGTTATTTGCTTGCAAGAAACAAAAGCCACCTCGGCCGATGTAGATGTTAGTGCTTTAGAAAAACTAGGATATCATCACTATTGGTTTTCGGCCGAAAAAAAGGGATATAGCGGCGTAGCCATATTTACGAAAGTAAAACCCGATTTCGTAGGTTACGGTAATGGTAATACACAAAGCGATGCTGAGGGCCGAGTTATCAGAGCCGATTTTGGAGATGTTACATTAATCAACGCCTACTTTCCGAGTGGTACAAGTGGTGATGAGCGTCAATCGTACAAATATGTTTGGTTAAACGAGTTTCTTACTTACGTAAATGAATTACGCAAAACCAGACCAAAATTGATTGTTTGCGGCGATTATAACATAGCACATACACCCATCGACATTCACGACCCTAAAGGCAATAAAAACTCATCGGGCTTCTTACCCGAAGAAAGAGCTTGGATGGATACTTGGCTCGCAGCAGGGTTTGTAGATACTTTTAGAATCATACATCCGAATGCTACAGGTGCTTATAGCTGGTGGAGTCAGCGATTTCCAACCGTAAGATTAAATAATAAAGGTTGGAGAATTGATTATATTAGTGTTACAAACAATTTAAAAGAAGCAATTGCCGAAGCGGCTATTTGGCCCGATGTGAAGCACAGCGATCATTGCCCCATATATGTACGCTTGAGTTTGTAACCCAAAATAATTTGTATGGAAATATTACTACTGGTAGTAATAACAATATTGTTGTCGTTAATACTTATTCGATCATTTCGAACTGAGCATTCGAACAACTCTAATGATATTCAAGCACTTACTGAACAGGTTAAATACTTACAACGTAAGATAGATAATTTATCACACGAACTTAAGCGACCAACATCGCCGTCTGCACCAAGTAGTAATCAATCTGTAAAAGCGCCGCCACCTGTAATTACTGAAGATAAGAAGGTAATGGAGCCGCCAGTTGTGTTAGCTACGGCGGCTAAAGAAGAGCATAACTTTACGGTAAAAGATACAACGCCAGTTGAACCTAAAGAACCGCTTCCTAAAGTTACTTTACAAGCACCCGTTTCGCAGCAGCATACATCTTGGTTAGAGCAGTGGATGCAACAAAACCCCGATGTAGAAAAATTCATTGGCGAAAACTTAGCCAACAAAATTGGTATTGCTGTATTGGTATTGGGTATTGGCTTTTTCGTAAAATATGCCATCGATAACAATTGGATTAATGAGGTTGGGCGTGTTGCTATTGGTATACTCTGCGGTGGATTACTGATGGGAATAGCACATTATCTACACGAACGTTATCGTTCTTTTAGTTCAGTATTAGTAGGTGGTGGCATTGCGGTACTCTACTTTACAATTGGCTTGGCTTTTCATGATTATCAGTTGTTTCCACAATCGGTAGCATTTATACTCATGATAGCTATTACTGCTATCGCAGTTGTATTTGCCACGTTGTACAATCGTGTTGAATTAGCTGTTATTGCTACGTTAGGGGCATACGCTACACCTTTTATGGTAAGTACTGGTAGTGGTAACTACATTATTTTTTGTACGTATTTGTGTATCATAAGTATCGGATTAACATGGTTAGCATATTTGCGAAACTGGCGCATTGTACACTTTGTTGCATTCGCTGCAAATACCATTAATTTTTTGCTCTGGCTATTTGTACGATACGATTATGCAGAGCATCATTTGCTCATTACAATGCTGTTCATCTCGGCTTTCTATACGATATTCTTAACTATGAACACCATTCACCATGTAACAAAAGCAAGTCCATTAAAAGCCGCAGATTTTGTGAATTTGGTTGCTGTGAATGCGGTATGCTTAGGTAGTGGTTTGTATGTTTTAGATGAAAGTAATCTTGATATTTGGAAGGGGCTATACACTGCAGTATTAGCAGTTGTTAACCTTGTGATAGCGTATCAATTTATTCGAAGTGAGCAAGTTGATAAGCGATTTATTTTCTTGCTAATTGGCATAACGGTAAGCTTGGTTTCGCTTGCAGCACCAATACAACTGAACGGACATTTTATTAGTATTTTCTGGGCTACTGAAATGGTATTATTGTTGTGGCTTTATCAAAAGGCGGGCTTTAAGCTTTTGCAACAATTTTCGTTGTTGGTAGGCATACTTGCCATCATTAGTGTACTGATGGATATTAGCTATTTGTATTACGATACAACCAATGCGATACTGCCTATTCTAATCAATAAAGCTTTCATTACAGTGGCTTATGTGGGTATTTGTTTTGGTGTTGTTGCAAGAGTTTATCCTAAAGATGATGTAACGGTAGTTATAGCAAAAAACCGCTATTGGCGGTTACATCATACAGTACTCGCAGCGATAATAATAAGTGCTGCCGGAGCTTTTGAAATACAATATCAGGCAGTGCAACGATTGCCTAATACCAATATCAATTACCTGTTATTGCAAGGATATTGGGCTGCAGTCTTGTGCTTCATCACACTTCGATTAAGGCAATATAAAATTCACTATCCACAATTTATTATTGCTATAAGTGTTGTAGGCTTATTGTATCTAGTTAACATCTATCGTATTAATATGGCCATGCGATATATACTTACAGCTCAGCAAAGCATTATTTTTTTGGGTGTGTATTGGTTGGGTATGTTAGCATTGCTGATAAGTTTGGTGCAATGGGCACAGTATTTTACCGTAAGGAATATTGTTACACCTAAAGTTGAAATGGCGATTATAGCAACTATTATGGCTGTATTAATATTGTCGCAAGAGCTCAAATGGGTATACACGGCCATAGCATACAATCTTCAGGATGATATTTTTGACTATACTGCCATGTATGGAAAAGCAGGTTTAAGTATTGTTTGGGGTGCACTTGCTTTTGTAATTATTTGGCTTGGTATCAAACATGCTATAAAGCCACTGAGAGTACTTGCATTAATATTATTTTCGATTACATTGGTAAAGCTTTTCGCTTATGATATTTCTAATGTAGCACCAGCCGGAAAAATTATCGCCTTTATTCTTTTAGGTGTATTATTATTAGCAATTTCGTTTATGTATCAGCGCTTAAAACGTGTATTACTTTCCGATGAAAAAGATATCACTGCTACTCCTTAGTATATTGTTGTATATAACACATCAGGCACAGTTTGTTGCCACTATTCCAAAAGTGCAAGAAAGTGGTTACTATCGCATCAAGCTATCGCCAGCAATGATTGCCGCTACTACTGCGCAGGCAACGAATATTCGTATTTACAATGAGCAACATGTTGCACAACCCTTTGTAATGAATGTTGCAGCATTAAGCAGTACAAGCATTACAGCAGCAGTGCTACTGCACCAAGTAGTACAAAATGATACTAGTATTTGTTGGATTGTTGACGGAGTAACTAATGGCTTACGCGATATGGTATTGTACAGCAACAACACCAATACACAACCCATAGTAGAAGTATTAGGCAGTAACGATCAAAAAAGTTGGTACAACATTCAAGAAAGGCTCAATGTACCACTAGTGTATACTAACCGTAGGTATTATGCTACTATAAACTTGCCACCACATAATTATAGGTTTATACAGTTCAAACAAATTGCAAGTTCGAGCGGAAAGGCAAGGCTCGATGTATATCGGTTCACTACCATTGCAACAAATAATAGTATCTCATCTACACTGCAACCACTTTCGCAGATGGCCTTACGGCAAATAGATAGCGCTAACGGTAATACTTATTTGTACGCAACATTTACCGCAAGGAATACCATTGATGCACTACAATTGAAAGTGCAAGAAAAATTACTTTTTGAACGTACTATTAACTTGTATCAGCGAGGAAATATCGTACAGTCGTGGCGTTTCAATCAAGCACAATCAAACTTGTTGCAACCCCTATCAAGTATCACCACTGATAGCATATTGCTAGCGATTGAAAATGGCGATAACCCACCCTTACATTGGGAGGCACAAGCATGGCAACGGCAACGTTTTTTGTTGTGTTATCTTACAGCAGGTGAGCAATACAGCATAGAGTTTGGTGATGCTACTACGCCTGCTCCTAATTACGATTTAGCGGCGTTACAACAACAAGTAACAGTAGTAATAGATACGGTTAATGCTAACAATTTTAAAGCATTGGTCATTACTGCAACAACATCAAAAAATGCAAATCGCAACTATTTGATTTGGATTGCATTAATTGCAGTGCTCACTATTGTTATAATAATGGTTGCGCAGTTGGTAAAAAAGCAAAATAACAAATAATGTATATTTATAATGTAACAATACAGGTAACCCACGCCATACACGAGCGTTGGTTACAATGGATGCAGCAAATACATATCCCTGAAGTAATGGCTACACAGTGCTTTACGAATTATACCATGGTTCGGTTATTAGATATTGATGAATCTGAGGGCGTTACCTATGCGGTACAATATAAAGCCGCTTCGAAACAAGATTATGAACGTTATATCAGTCATTTTTCACCAGCTTTAAGGCAAGCTGGTATTGATGCTTGGGGTAATCAGTTCATTGCTTTTCGCAGTTTAATGCAAGTTGTGCATTAACTGTGGAAATATTTTTAGGTGGCAGGCTAGTTATGCAAAAGTAAGCAATAACCTTACGGTAAATACATATATAATCGCTGAAAGTCAATGCCGTAAAGGGTTGTAGCGATATTGAAAGGTTAAAATTTCACCTTAGCTGCCACTGGCGAAATTGTACAAGCCCTTATGTAACAAGGGTTTCAGCTACATTTAGTGGTGGAAAATAGTTTTGAAAACTTGCAAAAGCCTATACATTTGTTACATTACATCATTCACCCAAAAAAATATTCTCATGAACAAAGCTGAATTAGTAGCAAGCATTGCCGAAACAGCCGGAATTACCAAAACAGAAGCTAACGGCGTTATTGATGCATTTGCCGAAGCGGTAGCCAAAACCTTAAAAAAAGGCGATAGCGTAACCTTAGTAGGTTTCGGTACATTCTCAGTAAGTAAGCGTGCAGCCCGTACAGGCCGTAACCCACAAACTGGCGAAACCATTAAAATTAAAGCTAAAAAAGTTGCTAAGTTTAAAGCCGGTACTGAACTAAGTAACGCAGTTAACGGCGGTAAGTAATTGTCACCTTTCTTTCACTTAAATAACAACACACCATTATGAACAAAGCAGATTTGATTGCACACTTGGCAGAAGCTGCCGGTATCAACAAAACACAAGCTAATGCTGCTTTAGATGCCTTTACAGATGCTATCACAAAAACTTTAAAAAAAGGCGATAGCGTAACTTTAGTAGGTTTCGGTACATTTTCTGTGAGCAAGCGTGCTGCTCGTACAGGCCGTAACCCACAAACTGGCGAAACCATTAAAATTAAAGCTAAAAAGGTTGCTCGCTTTAAGCCAGGTAAGGGCTTGAGCGAAAAAATCTAATTGCTGCCATTGCTATCTTACAAGAGCCGAATACCGAGGTGTTCGGCTTTTTTTTGCATATAAGCCAAGATTCCTGCATTTTTGCAGCCCAATTGGTTCATCACATTTAAAAAAACAAACGATGGGTAGAGGTGATAAAAAAACAGCTAAGGGTAAGCGTTTCAAAGGTTCTTTTGGTAAGAGCCGCTTAGCTCGTAAGAAAAAAGCTGTTGCTAAAAAAGCTTAATCAACATTCAACTGTTGTAAAACAATAAGGCTCGTTGCATCGCAACGAGCCTTATTGTTTTACA
>DMPB01000072.1:0-1968 GCA_003456175.1 Chitinophagaceae bacterium
TCTAAGAATTTCATTCCAGCGTAACACCGCACCGGCGCTCCAATACTGTATTGTAGCTCGTTGCTCGGCAGTTAGATTAGCCTGATAGCTTTTAATTTCGCTTAGCTCGAGCACATAATTAGGGTGTGTAGTAGCTAATGGTGTATTGATAGCAATAGCATCGGCAGCACTTAACAGAATAGGCTTCCACCTGCCTGCATTGGTATCGGTTTGTACAGGTGCTAGTGCAGGGAACTGCTCACTTCTATCAACAATATCTTTAGAGCAACCAATGATAACTACCAATATGCTAGCAAGTATTGAGTGGTATTGTATTAACTTCTTCATGTTTGTTGATTTAAGGTTGGGGACTAGTTGGTGAGGTTGATTTTTGGCTGGTGTTCGAAAAATCGAACAAGTAGAAAATGCCTAACCCCCACATGGTACTCTTGCCTACATTGCGGCCAGCCACAACAGTGCTAGCATTAACATCGAGGCTTATGCTGCTCCAGTTGCCAGGTAGGTAATATTTAATGTGTGTTTCAATGGCGGTACTGTTCATGCGGTTGCTTGGGAACGGCATGTTATTACGGGTAATATCGAAGCCGCCTACTGTTGTAAAACGAGTGGCCATTAACTCGGCTATAAGATTACTGCTTCTATATCCGGCTCTAATTTGGTGTTGCCATGCATTGGGCATTGCTACCTCGTTGGTGTAATGCATTTGCGTTGTGAAATAAGCATTACGGTCGAGTGTAATATTACTGCGTCTGATAAAAGTGCTACTTAGAGTAGCAAACCAACGCTTATACTGATAATCAAACATGGCTCTTATACTTAGGTTGGTGCTGCCTAAACCAATAGAAAGTGGCAGATAATCTTTCACGTAATTACTAAGTGGCGTGCTAGCTGTACCTACTGCATAGATAGCATACGTGCTTTTGCCTTTTGTTATTTCTAGCGGCATATACTTTACCGTAAGGCTACCATCTTGTATGCCTTGCATGCCTGCCAACTGTCCGGCACTTGCCTTGGTAATTACATAAGGCAGTCCTACGAGTACGTTCAATCGGTCGGTAATGCCATAGTTCGCACCGTACATAATGCTTTGTGTACGTACGCGGCCAAGGTTTAGGTTATTACGTTCTAAGGTGCCTTCCCAGTAGTTAGTCCAACTACTATTGCCATACATAAATCCGGTGCAAAATTGTTGCTTGCTCATCATAATACCATCGAACTCGTTTTGTGCTCGGGTACTGTAGCAGCATGTGCACAATATGGCTAAAATCAAAATATATTTTGATTGCATGGTTTTGGTTTTTGGATGGGGTGATACACTTACGTAAATGCTTGCGCACACAGTAATAGTTTGTTATTACAAGCGTTATATCATTTGCCGTAAGGCGATAATCATTATTTCTTGAAACGGATACGTTGCACTACTAATGTGCCAACACGCTTACCTTGTTCGGTACCAACGAGGCAACTGTTACGATAGTGAATACCACCATATACACGACTAAGGCCTGCCTCTAAAGCTGCAGCTCTAAAACTTTTAAAACTACGTGCAGCAATGCCAAATTCGGTAGAAGAACTATCGGTATAAGCTACGTTGTCGCCGAAAATATGGGTGAGTACTTCTGCCGTAGCAGCACTGATTACAGCATGGCCGCTGGTGTACTCGGGGAACGGTGGCGTTTGAATGTAGGGTTGCCAATTATCGTTCTTCCAATACTCTTTGATTACCGTTTCTGGGCGTACATAATTGCTGCGATACTTTTCATCCCAGCAACTAATAAAGCCATCGTACAAGGCAATAGCGCTTTGCGTATAGGCCATTACTGTAGTAGCAAAATCGGCATTGCGATATTTGGCTGCGATACCCACAATATTCATCCAATGGCCGGGAGGACTGAATTTTTTTGTTGCGAATGAGGCATGACCAATCACATTCATTTTAAAAGGATTATCGTCCCAAAAATCTGCAAT
>DMPB01000072.1:2223-3548 GCA_003456175.1 Chitinophagaceae bacterium
CTCATCGGTAAGGCTATCAATTACTTGTTGTACCTCTTTGGCTTGTGCATAAAAAGTGCTGCCAGGCGTTAGACTAAATGGTGGTGGCGGAACAGGCTTGCATGCCGCAGCACTATCGAGCACCATGGTACGCATATTACGCCAATGTGGTTCAATGGCCGATGCATACATGGGTGGTGTTGGCACCCAACGCCCGGGCTCATTGGTAACGGTATATTTTGGTGCACTGCGAAGCTTGGCATAGTTATCGCCTTTGCTCCATGCAATAACTGCATCGGCTACTTTATTCGCATAGGTTTGACTGGCTTCAATCATGTTGTTAGGCATGCCTACACTATCGGCTTCGTGGAGTAGTTGCGTAACATAAGTATCCATGCTGCCTTCGGGGAAGGTAACAGCACCACCTACTTTACAGAAAGCAAGCATAGCGGCTAGCGGAAAATCGATGTTTGCCGTATCGACTTCTGGTAATGGCATAGCTGGCATGTGGGCGATTTGCTTTGCCAACGTTTGATATTGCTGGTTGCCCGCAGCCATTACTTCGTATGCAGCAATATTGGCATACACGTAATTACGGCTTGCAATCATGGGCGGAAAGTTGTTTTCTAAAACAACATTGTTAAGCTGCTTTACCGTACGAGCATAAAGCCAACTACTGTTGGTGTATTGTTGGTAGTTGTTATTTTGTGTACAAGCACATAGTAGCACTATGGGCACTACTAGTAGTAATATCCGTTTCATGAAAAATTGTTGAGTGTAGAACAAATAATTAAGCATGGTTACATCATTGGTAACCGACTAGTTATCTACACTGCTGGTGGCTGTTCTTGTACTTCTATGGCAATAGAACGATAAAAATTAACCCAATGCGTAATGGGTGCTACAGTATTTGCCGTAAGGCCATTATTGTATTGGAATGTAGGTGTAGGTTCATTGAACTCAACAACAAGTTGCTTGTACAAAGCAAGTTTTTTGCCCTGACTATTTTTGTGTTGTAGGAGATCGTTCATTTCGGCAAATACATCGGCAGCTTTTGCTTGTACTCTGTTTTTTTCGGTATGCGGTATGCAGGTGAAAATCATGGTATCATTCACTAATTGCCTACTTATGTATTGATAGATAACACCTTTTAATTCGAACTCGCCGCTAATACTTTCGGGTTGTGCCCAATTGGTTTGATAAGGCAGTTGTATAGGTACCCTTACGGTAAATGTTTGATTCGTAATGTTGCCATTTGCAATACGAGCTTCTATTTGTACATCGGCCTGCGTAGTAGCGTAATTAATAGCAATACGGTAACCTATGGTTTGTAGGCACACAATGGC
>DMPB01000072.1:3805-3943 GCA_003456175.1 Chitinophagaceae bacterium
ACATATGGCGACAAATTGTTTCAAAGGCAATGCGTTACCTTGTAAACATACTTGAATAATCATTTGCACGCAAGTGCCGTTTAAACTTATTGTCATTTTTAAGCTATTGGTGTAGGCTTAAAAAAACTTTAATACTTG
>DMPB01000072.1:4238-5168 GCA_003456175.1 Chitinophagaceae bacterium
CTGAAGTGTGCGGTACAGCTAAGTAGTTTTTTTGTAGTTGTAATACTATTGGTGCAATGTGCCAACAAGCAATCGCAGCCTGCAACAGTGGCTGTTGCAACGGTTGAGGCAGAGGCATTTAAACACATTACCGAAGCAGCGTTGGTTCAAAAATGGTGGCCGGGCAAGGTGCTTGCAACGCTATTAACAGATAATGATTTTGAGGCTACAATAACCACTACATTTCATGGTACAAGGGCGTTTAACGTTCGTTGGGAAGATGCTACTTATAATACTTTATTGATGGTATTACCCGGCGCTAAAGACAGTACCATTGTGAAGTGGATTGCCGCACCCAATACAACACCCTTGCCGGCAGCATTAAATGCCGAATTACAAGTGTACTTAAATCGGTTACAGCAATTTTTGAGTAACAGCGCTAATATTTATGGATATGCGATTACAGAAGGTCGCATGAAAGACACTGTGTTTATTGCTACTAAAAAAGCATATCCTTACTATCCTACTACGAACGATTATTATACACAAATAGCTAGTTTAAGAGCCTATGCTCAACAACAGCAAGTGCCCGTTACCGATAGCCCTATGGTGCATGTGTTTAAAGATGGCAATGGCCAATTCACCGCTATGACAGCCCTGCCTATTCAATATCTTATTCCGGAAACGAATACGTTTTTTATCAAGCGAATGATACTTGGCAAAAACATCAATGGTGTGGTGCGAGGAGGTGAAGCAAGTGTACTTGATGGATTGCAACAACTAGAGCGTTATAAATCGAACTATAACTATACCTCGCCGGCAATACCGTATCAAAGTTTAATTGTTAATCGCCTTGCGGTAAAAGATACTACGCAGTGGAAAACAAAGTTGATTTATCCGGTAATGTAGTTTGTATTCAGGTTGGCACACAATGGGGCGGCCGAAGGCCGC
>DMPB01000072.1:5413-10061 GCA_003456175.1 Chitinophagaceae bacterium
GCGGCCGAAGGCCGCCCCATTGTGTATACAGATTAAACCAATATATAGAGAAGGGCTAAATAAAGTTAAGCCGATTGTACTTACGTTTTAAAATTACATCGGCATTGGCCCCCAACCATTTATCTAATAGCGTAGCATATACCTCTTTAAAATCAACGGCATATTGCAAGTCGCCATCAACAAGATTACTTAAATCGGCCATGGGGTTAAGTAATCCTTTTTGTTGTAATGCACCACTGATAAAAAACATATTGTTAGCAGTGCCATGATCGGTACCGCCGCTGGCATTTTGCCCTACACGTCGGCCAAATTCGCTGAAAGTTGCCAAGAGCACATCGTTAAATCTACCGTTGGCTTTCATGTCTTTCACAAACGCATCTATTGCATGGTTCATTTCGGTAAATAAGCGTTGCTGCGTAGCTTGTTGATTCACATGCGTATCAAAGCTACCCAAGTTAACATAGTACACTTTGGTATTAATATCGCTAAGAATGAGTGATGCAATGGTTTTGAAACTATTGCCTAAATCGGTACTAGGGTAACTAGCTGTTGTAGTGCGTAATTTACTTTGTTGAAAAATATAATCGGCACTACTAATGGTTGAACGCATGGTTTTATACAAGTAGCTTACAGGTTTTTCGTGCTCTTCATCGTGCTGTGCTGCAAGTTGTTTAAAGTAAGCTTGTTGGCTCGTGCCATACAACCTACGAGGGTCTTTTAACGCTAAAGCTTTTTCAACATCGCCTTTTAGGGCAAGACTTAATGTATCATCTATTTCTAGAGCTTGCGTAGGCTTGTCGCATGCCTTGCATTGACTATCGAGATAGCGCCCCAACCAACCGGTTTGCCAAATGGTATTGCTTTCGCTAGCTGTATGCCAAATATCCATACTTCTAAAGTGACTACGGTTGGGTTCTGGATAACCAACATTATTCAAAATAGCCATATTACCTTCTTGATACAATGCGGCCAATGCTGTGAGTGCAGGGTGTAGTGCCGCATCGCCATTTACCGTAAGGGCTTTCTCTTTTTCAATCGCTAACTTGGGGCGTTCCCTGTAATAAATATCGTTGCGAATCGGTATTACTGTATTTAAGCCATCGTTACCGCCACTTAGTTGTAGTACTATCAATACTTTATTGCCTGCGGGTACCAAAGGCGATAACGGATTTTCAAATGCCTTCAGCAGTTTAGGAACCATCATGCTGGCTGTTGCCAAACCACCTAGTTGTATAAAATTTCTTCTGCGGATAAGCATAAGGTATTTTTTTAATGGTTAAACCTTGCGGTAAATGATTTAGCACATTTGATATTCAGGTGTTGCCATTAGTGCTACGGTGGCAGATTGTATATAGCTGTTGCGTGTAGTGCTATCGAGGGTATTGGTAACTGCCGATAACTTTGTAAGTGCAGTTTGGTTAGGTACAACTACTTGTGCAATATGTGCAAGCAGTTGTTCTCTGGCAACACCATCGAAGCGTTGTATGTATGCCTCCCAATTGATGTTAGCATTGAGTTGAAATCCGTTGCGACTGTTATTTTTGATTCTTGCTTGCAGTTGCTCACGCATTCCCATTTGTACATCATCGTCTTGCTTTGTTTGAATAGCAAAGGCATCGTCGTCTTTCATGAGTTGTGATATGCGTAAGCGTAGCATGAGGCTGCTGCTGTCAATCCAAGCGAAACCTCCGGGCCATCCTGCAACGTTAGGCGGAAAAAATAAGGTTTGTCCGAGCCCACGTTGCAACAGCAATAGTACTTGCGGATTGGCCACCTGCATGGGTAATAGGCGCTGCATACCTACTATCAATTCAATCGGACTTTTTACTTGTGCAGCCATGTTGTTGGTATCGTAAAACCAACTGCTTGTGAAAATATCGGTTAGCAACGGCGTAATGGCATAATTATTTTTATAGAAGCGTTCGGCTAGCCATTGAATATGCTTTTTATCGGTGTTTTGATGTACAAATTGTTTGTATATTTTTTCTGTGATGTAGTAAGCTGTTTGTTTATGTTCGAGTAACATGTTCAGCACATCGTCGCCGGTGAAGTTGCCTGTTTTGCCTAGTATGGTTTTGCTACCACTATCGTGAAAAAATTTCCGAAATACAAATGTGCCATCAAGGGTGAAGCCCCAACCTGTAAAAGCTCTTGCTGCTTCTTTAATGTCTTTTTCTGTATAATTACCACGGCCCATGGTGAATAGTTCCATTACTTCACGTGCAAAATTTTCGTTGGGCTTGGCCTTCCGGTTTTGTTGGTTGTTTAAGAAGCTGAGCATACTGGCCGATTTGCTCACGGCTTTTAGCAAGTCTCCAAAATTTTCTAGGGCATGGGTTCTAATTGCATGTAAAAGTTGTTGTTGGTAATAGCTATTGATTTCTCGGCAGGCAAAGTGGTTGTGCCAGAAGAAAGCCATTTTTTCACGCAGTTGTGCTTTGCTTTCAACCATTTGTTGCAACCATGTAAGATTCAATTGTTTTAAATCTTCTCGGCTTTGGTCGCGTATTTGCTTACGTTGTTCTGGCGTTAGTATGCGTTCGCCATTGCCACGTGCCATATCATTTACCGTAAGGTTGGCTTTGGCTGCTGTGATTACATCTTTAATAATATTGCTAGCAACATCAATATACACGGGTGGTGTGGCTGCATTGCTTACAAGCTGCTGCCACCAATCGTTGGTACTTTTTTGGTTCAGTTGCGGAATATCGTTCGCTGCAATACCAAAGGTGGCTCTTTGCAGTAAATGCGAATTCTTTTGAAGAAGGCTAGCGGCCATATGCTTCGATTTATGTGCTTATGGACTTAACGTACTAAGCTAGGTTTAAGTATTTTTTAAAATAATTGGGCAACGGCTTTTGTGTAGTTTGTATCTATTTGCTACATGGTAAACCCTAAACATAAACACATGAATACCTTACGTAACTGGTTATCGGTAGTTGTATTACTTGCAGTAGTTGCTATCGGATGCCAAAAAGAATTGATAGAAAATGGCACGGTAAGTACGCCTACTATTCCTATTACTAATCCTACCACTACTACAAGTATTAATGGTCGTATTATTGATGAAGATAATAAACCTATTGCTGGCGCTACTGTAATGGCAGGATTTACCGCTGCACAAACAAACATTAATGGTGAGTTTGTATTGAATAATGTTACTGTTGAAGCCGCAAGAGCTTTTGTACAAGTTACTAAAGAGGGCTATTTCAGAACTGGTAGGTTGTTTATTGCTGCCGAAAATCAACGTCATTTTGTAGAGGTGCAAATGCTCAAGCGTAATGCATTAGGTACCGTTAGCGCTGCTAATGGAGGCTTGCTTACACATAGTAGTGGTGCGAGTATTCTTTTGCCGCAAGGCGGTTTTGTACATGCTACTACTGGCGCTGCTTACAGCGGTCAGGTTACGGTTGATTTTGCATGGATTAATCCTGTAGGAGCCGATTTGCATCGACAAATGCCTGGTGATTTGAGAGGCGTAGATAGCACTGGTCGTGAAGTTGGCTTAACTACGTTTGGTATGATTGGTGTTGAGCTTACGGGAAGTGGCGGCGAAAAATTGCAAATTGCACCTGGCCGCACAGCAACACTTACATTTCCTATTCCATCGGGCATACAAAGTGTAGCACCTAATGCTATTGATTTGTGGAGCTTTGGTGATAGTGCCATTATTTGGAAAAAAGAGGGTAGAGCTAACAGAGTAGGTAATAATTATGTAGCACAGGTTAGTCATTTTAGTTTTTGGAATTGTGACGCACCTTTTCAACAAGCGATTTTAAAGGCAAAATTTGTGAACCAAAATGGTACACCATTACGCCATTACGGTGTTAAACTTACGCGTAACAGCATGGGCGGATATGCTTATGGCTATACCGACACTTCGGGCGTAGTACGTGGTATTATACCAGTTAATGAGGCCCTTACCTTACAATTATTTGGAACTGTTTATTGTAGTGCACAAGTATTGCATACACAAAATGTGAATCCTTCAAATGGCAATATAGACCTTGGTACAATTACAGTTAATACGCCAAGCCTCAGTAATTACACCGTAAGTGGTAGTGTTGTTAATTGCAGTAACAATCCGGTTGCTAGCGGATATGTAGATATTCGTTATAATAATTTTCAATACGTGAGAGCTCAAGTTACCAATGGTGCCTTTACTGCAAGTTTCAGTACTTGTAGCAATACTGCTGCTGTTAATTACTATGCAGTAGATGGCAGCAACATGCAACAAAGCAATGTGCAAACTGCCACATTAAACGCAGGAGCAACAACGCTTACCAGCATTAGTGCTTGTGGTGTTTCGGTAAGTCAGTTCATTAACTTAACCTACACTGGCGCTAGCTTAGGTTTAAGTACGCCACAAGATAGCATTGCTTTGTATCCTTTGAATGCCGGCCAAGGTGCATCGTTCATGTTACAAGGTACACGCATTGGACAAACGCCTAATAGTGGTACCAACTTTCAGCTAAGCTTTAATGCAACAGCTATTGGGGCAGGTACAGTATTGAGCAGCAGTTTGTTTAGTTCGCAGCCGCCTTTTCAAGGTAATTATACTTCGCAAGGCACCATCAATATTACTGAGTTTGGTACACAACCTGGTTCATTCATTGCAGGTACTTTCTTAGTGCCACTACGCGATAGT
>DMPB01000124.1:0-2212 GCA_003456175.1 Chitinophagaceae bacterium
ATTGGCACACTTGGTATATCCTGGTGCGGTGCATACAAGGCTACATCATTCGTTGGGCGCTTATCACTTAATGTGTAATGCACTTACAGAATTAAAAAGTAAAGGGGTTACCATAACACCCGAAGAAGAGGTAGCTACACAAGCGGCTATTTTAATGCACGATATAGGACATGGTCCGTTTTCTCATGCACTAGAACACCGATTAGTACCAAATGTGCATCACGAAACTTTAAGCCTACTTATTATGGAGGCTATGAACCGTGATTTGAATGGTGCTTTAGATATGGCAATTGAAATATTTACCGCAAGGTATTCTAAGCCATTTTTACATCAGCTTATAAGCGGACAAATAGATGTAGACCGCATGGATTACTTAAGCCGCGACAGCTTTTTCACGGGTGTAAGTGAAGGTGTTATTGGCTACGACCGTATTTTAAAAATGCTCACCGTACATAACGATGCTTTAATGGTTGAAGAAAAAGGCATCCATAGCGTTGAAAAATTTTTAATAGCAAGGCGACAGATGTACTGGCAAGTATACTTGCACAAAACGGTATTAGCTGCCGAAAAAATGTTGGTGAAAATTATAGATCGTGTACGAGAAATTTATTCAGCAAATAAGGATGTTTTGCTTACGCAAACGGCACTCGATTATTTTTTCGACCAATACCAAGGTGTTATGAACACCGAAGCACTCACACAATTTTGCAGTCTTGATGATGCCGATGTAATGCATGCTGTTAAAGTTTGGAGCCGTAGTAACGATGTAGTATTAAAAACACTCTGCACCCATGTTTTAGATAGAAAACTCTTGAAATGCAAGCTACAAGCTACTCCTTTTGATATGAATGAGGTGCAAGCGAAGCGAGCACAGTTAGCAAAAGCCTGGCATATTAGCGAGGCCGAAGCAAGCTACTTAGTATTCACCGGCGAAGCTACCAACACTACCTATCAACCGCAAGATGAAAGCATACGCATTATCACAAAAGATAAAACTGTTGTAGACATTGCTGAGGTAGATAACAGCTTAATCCACCAAACATTGCAGATGCCGGTTAAAAAATTCTACATTTGTCAGCCTGCGTGTTTTTAAAACCGCCCCCTAAAAAGTAAGACCAAACGCACAATGCAATTTTCGGCACAACAAATAGCACTTTTGATTAACGGCCAAATCGATGGCGATGCAACCGTTACCGTAAATAATTTTGGAAAAATTGAAGAGGCTCAACATGGCCAGTTATCGTTTTTAGCCAATCCCAAATACGAAGAATACCTCTATACCACCAAAGCGAGCATCGTTATTATCAACGCCGATTTAGCATTAAAAAACAATGTTACAAGCACATTAATTCGTGTGCCAAATGCCTATACCGCTTTTGCCCAATTGTTACAACAATATCAACAAATTAAACAACAACAGTTGAGTGGTATTGAGCAACCAAGTTTTATTGCAACTACTGCAAGTATTGGAGAACAAGTATACGTTGGCGCTTTCGCTTATATTGGTAACCACGCTAAAGTAGGTAACAATACCAAAATTTACCCAGTTGCGTTCATTGGCGAGAATGCAGTGATTGGCAATAATGTAGTATTACATCCGGGTGTTAAAATTTATCACGATTGTGTTATTGGTAATAATGTAATCATACACGCTGGCACTGTTATTGGTGGCGATGGTTTTGGTTTTGCGCCACAAGCCGATGGTAGTTTTCAAAAAGTACCTCAAATTGGCAACGTAGTGGTTGAAGATTATGTTGAAATTGGCAGCAACGCTTGTATTGATAGAGCTACCATTGGTAGTACTATTATTCGCAAAGGTGCCAAGCTCGATAACCTCATTCAAATTGCACACAACGTAGAAATAGGCAACCACAGCGTAATTGCAGCACAAGTTGGCATTAGTGGAAGCACTAAAATTGGTAAGCAGGTAATGATTGGCGGACAAGCAGGTATTGTAGGGCATATTACCATAGCCGATGGTAGTAAAATTAATGCTCAGAGTGGGGTTAGCAAAAGCATCAAACAACCTAATACAGCCGTTACGGGAACGCCAGCATACGACTACACGAGTGCCTTACGCAGCCAAGCGATTAGCCGAAGCCTACCCGATTTAGAAAAACGTATCGCCGATTTAGAGCGCCAAATTCAAGCCCTACTACAAAAAGACTAAAACAGCTAAAAGCCAATACATACCTTACGGTAAATGTATACG
>DMPB01000124.1:2469-2859 GCA_003456175.1 Chitinophagaceae bacterium
TAACAGATATGGCGGCCTGCGGCCGCCATAATTCTTTTCAAATATTTCGATAGCTACAATACAATTAACAATACACAACTGTAACTGTATTTGCCTGTAAAGGCAGCTTACTTCTCTTGACGCTTCACTACTTGCGCCACCAAATCGGCTTCGGTTGCAACCTTACCATTCACATACACGGTACCACGCATTTCGCAAATACCTCTGCGGATAGGACTAATTAATTCCATTTTCAGCAACATGGTATCACCGGGTACTACTTTCTGCTTGAACTTACAATTATCAATTTTCAAAAAATAAGTATCGTACTTGCCCTCTCCCATCGCATTAATACAAAAGATACCGCCAGTTTGTGCCAAAGCCTCAATTTGCAACACGCCCGGCATTACC
>DMPB01000124.1:3083-6111 GCA_003456175.1 Chitinophagaceae bacterium
TTTGCAACACGCCCGGCATTACCGGATTACCCGGAAAATGACCTGTGAAAAAAGGTTCATTAAAGGTTACATTCTTTAACCCAACAATATGTGTATCTGTAAGCTCAATAATTTTATCTACCAATAAAAAAGGATAACGATGTGGTAATGTACGTTCTATTTGCTCTAAGCTATACACCGGCGGCAACGAGGGATTGTACACCGGAACATCTTTCACATGTTTATTCTTTTTAATGTACTGCTTAATTTTTTTCGCAAACTCCACATTGGTACTATGCCCTGGCCTGTTCGCTAAAATTCTAGCTTTAATGGGGTAACCAATTAACGCTAAATCGCCTACTACATCTAACAATTTGTGGCGAGCAGGTTCATTCGGGTAACGCAACTCCAGATTGTTCAAATAACCACCAGCTTTCACTTCCATGCGATCACGTTTGAAAGCTTTCGCAAGGCGAGCCATAGCATCGTCGCTAATAGCCTTGTCTACAATTACAATAGCATTATTTAAATCGCCACCTTTTACAAGGTTATGCTCAATAAGCATTTCAAGTTCATGCAAGAAACAAAAGGTACGGCTACTGGCCACCTCGGCCCTAAATTCACGCATGGTTTTAAGCTGCGCATGTTGTGTACCTAGTACCGGACTATTAAAATCAATAAGTGTAGTAATTTGGTAATCTACAGATGGCATAGCTACCATCTCTACTCGCTTCACCTCATCGTAATGATAAATGTTTTCATCGATGCTGTACCAAGCTTTCGCCGCCTCTTGCTCTTGTACACCAGCTTCTTCAATCAATTCCACGAATGGCTGGCTGCTACCATCCATAATAGGAATTTCTGGACCATTTAGTTCTACTAGCACATTATCAACACCACAACCTACCAAGGCAGCAAGCAAATGTTCTACGGTACTCACTTTAGCATCACCCACTTGTAAGGTAGTACCACGACTAGTATCTGTTACTAAATCGCAATCGGCCTTAATCACCGGCTGATTGGGTAAATCAATACGTTGAAACTGAATACCAAACCCTGCGGCGGCAGGCTTTAAAGTCATATCTACCAAAATACCTGTGTGTAAGCCTGTACCACTAATACTTACTTCGGTAGTAAGCGTATGTTGCTTATCTGGATTAAATTTACTGCTCATAATTTCAACTTCTGTTGTAACAAAAAGTTCATTACATCGTTCTACTAACGCATGCAATTCAATTGCGTGGGCAAAAATAGGTTTTACTTTTCGGTTAACACATCATAAATATTCTAAACAAAACACAATGAAACTGCTTGTATGTTCTTCGCTATTCTTTACCATTTTCGCCTTACGGCAAATGGAGTTGCCAATTACAACAACCACAAAACAAATACACCAGTATCAGTTGGTAACCGATTCGGTTAATTATGCCGACTATGTGGGCAATTATAGAGGCCCATCAGGTTCTCCCGTGGAGCTTATTGCAATTGAAGTGAAAGATGGTAAGCTTTTTGCTTCGGCAATGGGGCAAGTTAGCGAACTGAGTCCTACCGGCACAACTGATGTTTTTATGGAGCCTAACTACAACGCTAAAATGCAGTTTGTACGTAACGATCAAAAAGTAGTTACTAAAATGCGACTAGTGGTAGAAGCCATGCAGTTAGATTTAGAACTTAAAAAAGAACAATAGTCAAAACCAATATTATCATTTACGTAAGTAAGTTCTTCATTCGTAACGTATACCGGCCTGCTATGCAGGCCGGTATACGTTACCGCAGTTGCAACAGAAAGCCTGTATGTTTGCACCTGCAAAAATTCAGGCGGTTTTGAATCAAACAACCACACCACAACAACAGCGGCTCGCATATGGTGCCTTAGCTATTACTAGCACTATTTGGGGAAGCACTTGGGTAGTAAGTAAGCTTGGCGTACAACATACGCACGGGCTGCATGTTAGTTTTATACGCCAGTTCATTGCGGGTAGTATATTTCTACTCTATTTCTTGGTATTTAAAAAAGAAAAGCTTCCAACAAAACAGCAGTTTGCTTGGCTGTTCATGATGAGTGTAATCATGTTTGTATTTGCAAATGCCATTAGCACTTGGAGCATTCAATATATACCGAGCGGCTTAGGTGCATTAATTGGAGCATTATACCCATTAAGTGTTGCCATTATTCAAATGCTTTTTTTGAAATACAAACCAAGTTGGTTAACAATGACAGGCTTACTGCTTGGCTTTGCAGGCGTAGGTTTTGTATTGTATGAGAATGCATTTCATCAACAACCCAAAGGCTATGTACTTGGTGTTTTATTAGCACTTTTTGCAATGCTTAGTTGGAGTGTAGGTACTATTTTATTATCGAGAAATAAATTTCAAATTAACCCCTATTATGCAACCGGTTGGCAAATGGTAATGAGTTCGGTTATGGTTGCCTGTATTGCTTACGGTACAGGGGTTACACAACCCTTCAATAGCATTGCTGTCAATACCTGGTGGGCTATTGCTTATTTGGTAACAGCTGGTTCTGTACTTACGTTTGTTGCCTTTATTTATTCGCTCAAGCATTTACACCCAACGGTAGCATCGTTGTATGCATATATCAATCCTTTAGTAGCAATTGGCATTGGCAACTTGGTATTGCAAGAGCCATTTACCACACCCATCATTATAGGAACAATTATTACACTTGTTGGTGTTTTTTTAGTGAACAAAAGCATGAAGCAATAACGTTAACGACAACCTACTTTAAACATATACAAGAAGGCTCGCCTACGGCGAGCCTTCTTGTATTATTGAAGCTATATCTTCTTTTCTCTATGCTGCTATTAATGACTACTGCTTCTGCTGTTGTTTTCTGCTATCGCGATACTTCTTAACACCATAACCAGCACCCGCTGCTACTAATAAGCTTAATCCACCATCTAACGGTACATCCGCACTGTCAGCATCATCCCATGGATCAGGACTTTGTGCTTGTGCGTCTATCGCTAGCATCATTACCATCAACGCTAGCACAAAACTGCGGATGGCTTGTTGATATAATCGTGGC
>DMPB01000075.1:0-460 GCA_003456175.1 Chitinophagaceae bacterium
GCGAGCCATCTTATTGATATCATGTTCCATCATTCTATGGAATGATGCCATCTGTAGCCACATTTACCGTAAGGTAATACAATTACTTACCTGTAAATACGGGCTTACGCTTTTCTAAAAATGCAGTAGTACCCTCCACTTTATCGGCAGTTGCAAAGCATGCTCCAAAAGCAGCAATTTCGGTTTCATAACCTTTGGTGGTATGATCAAAAGCATTTACGCAAGTAACAACTTTGGCTATAGCTAGCGGCGCTTTTGCATGAATTATTTGTAATATTTGTTTCGCTTCCTCTAATAAGGTTTCAGGTGTTACCACCTTGTTGGCAAGGCCCCAAGACGCTGCTTGCTCTGCACCAATCATTTCACCTGTCATTAATAATTGCATAGCACGGCCTTTACCAATAGCTTGTACCAAACGTTGTGTGCCACCATAGCCGGGTATTAAACCAAGGTTCACTTC
>DMPB01000075.1:674-1111 GCA_003456175.1 Chitinophagaceae bacterium
AAACCAAGGTTCACTTCTGGCTGGCCAAATTTGGCGGTTGAAGCTGCAATGATAAAATGGCATGCCATTGCTAATTCGCAGCCGCCACCCAAAGCAAATCCGTTCACCGCCGCAATAATTGGTTTGCCACTAGCAGCAATTTTATCGAACACTTCTGTTTGTCCTTTACGAGCTAAGGCTTCGCCTTCGGCGGCATTCAACTGAATAAATTCGCTAATGTCGGCACCGGCAACAAAGCTCTTCGCTCCACTACCTGTAATAATAGCCGATTGAATGGCGCTATTTTGATACACCTCATCAATAGCCTTACTAAGCTCGCTAATCACCGTAGCGTTAAGGGCATTCAACTTATCGGGGCGGTTAATAGTAATAATAGCCGTGCCGTTTTCAATGGCAAAAAGTAAAGTTTCAAATTGCATATCGTTGGTATTAAAGCG
>DMPB01000075.1:1380-3920 GCA_003456175.1 Chitinophagaceae bacterium
ACTAGTTACCTTACGGTAAATGTTCTATCGTATCTTTCAACCATGTTGTTACAGTTCATTACCTATGCAGGTATTTTCGTATTTGCACTTACGGGTGCACTAAAAGCAAGAACACACAAAATGGATGTGTTTGGAGGGTTGGTAATGGGTTTTGTTACCGCTTATGGTGGCGGTACTATCCGTGACTTGTTAATAGGGGTACGACCGGTAAACTGGGTGAACGATTACATAGCACTAGGGTTGGTAATTGCAGCGGTATTGATTGTGTTTGTGGTACGGCAAAATTTTCAACAGTTTCGAAAAACCATTTTTTTTACTGATGCTATTGGGCTTGGTTTGTTTACCGTAGCAGGTATCGAAAAAAGTATGCTACTCGGCGTGAACGAAGGTTATGCCATAGCAATGGGGGTAATGAGTGCAACGTTTGGAGGTTTACTAGCCGATATCATCAGTAATGAAGTGCCTGAATTATTAAAACGAGGCGAATTATATGCAACAGCTTGTGCTATAGGCGGAACCTTGTTTGTATTACTCGGCAAATGGTTACCCGAATGGGCGGCATATCATTCTATCATTGGAATGGTAACCATTGTAGCCATTCGTGTATTTTCTAAATTGAAACGTTGGCGATTGCCAGAAGTCTAGAGCTAATTTTCTCAGTACTATACAATAGCTGCATGAACGCTGTGCACAGCCGTAGCGAGTTCTTTAATCAATGAAGCATCTTTTTCGATAGCGTTGCCAACTACAATTACATCGGCACCTGCTTTGGCATTGTCGTAAGCTTTTTCAGGTGTAGTAATTCCGCCACCTACAATTAATGGAGCTTCAATGTGTGTAGCAACACGGTGTATCATATGTTCTGTAATTGGCCTCTTTGCACCACTGCCAGCATCCATATAAATGAGTTTCATACCAAGCATTTCGCCAGCCATAGCAGTACACATGGCAATATCGGCTTTATCAGCAGGTATAGGAGCTGCATTTGAAATGTAAGAAACAGTGGTTGGTGCACCACCATCAATTACCATGTAGCCAGTAGGCATAATTTCTAATCCGCTACGTTTTACAAATGGCGCACTAATAACGTGCTGACCAATTAAAAGCTCGGGGTTGCGACCAGAAATTAAACTGAGGTACAAGAGTGCATCGGCATGCTTACTAACCTGCGACGGCGAACCAGGAAATAATATAACAGGTATGTGGCAGGTAGCTTTTATTTGCTGAATACACTCGTCTAAATTTTGAGAAATTACTAAACTACCACCTACGAAAAAATAGTCTACAGCTGCATCAGTAGCTAATTGTACTAATTGCTCAATATTAGCTGGCGTAACCTTATCTGGGTCAATGAGCACCGCAAACGACTTTCGGCCCGTTTTCTTCTTTTCTAATAATTGTTGATATAGCTGTTGCTTCATGCCATTGATTAAGGTGCTATTGCAAAAATGCAAAAAACTTTGATTAAGCTACAAAAAGTTTAATGCAATTCTAATTTAGTGGAATTACATTAAATCTTAGTAACTAATTCACAGATACCTTTTCCCAGTTTTTTGTTGCAAAGTTGAACTGCTTAATAACTCTTGCAGGGTTACCTACTGCAATGCTATAGGGCGGAATACTTTTGGTAACTACGGCTCCGGCAGCTATAACGCTGTTTCTGCCAATGGTAATGCCTGCAGTTAATACTGCATTAGCACCAATCCAACAGCCTTCTTCAACTGTTATTTGGGCAGTAGAAGTACCTTGTGCATGTATGGGCTTGGTAACATCGTCGTAATTATGATTAAGGCCACTAGCTACTATATTTTGAGCAAAAATTACATCGTTCGCAATGTGTACAGGGCCAATTATAACGTTGCCAATACCTACTAAAGAGCGGGCTCCAATATATACGCTACCAACGCCATTATTAATGGTAGCAAAGCTTTCAATGATAGCGCCATCGCCCATTTCAAAACTATTGAACGGAAAAACATCCATTCTGGTATTACCTCGAACCTGAGCACCTTTACCTCGTTTATGGTAAAACCTATTTAATATATTACGAACCCACCAACGAGGTCTAGCTTCGTTTTTAGGTACCAATAACCAATGAACAAAATTTTTGAGGGCTTGGTTGTTATTTAAGAATGCGGGTGCGGCCATAAAGAGCAAACATTTACCCGTAAGGGCTACTTATTACAATGGGTTTCAGTAAAGTTGTAACTTTATTGCAAAAAGAGAAAGAAAAGCGTTGGTTTTGAGCAAAAAAATATCTTTTTTACATCCATTCCTGTGGCTTACCGTGTAACTTGCAACAACGAAACCTACCAAAACAATCGCCCTGAATGAAAAAGAAGATATTAGCTGTAGATGATGATGTGGTAATACTAAAACTACTTGGCCATATACTTGGGAAAGATTATGAACTTACCGTTCACAAAAGCGGTATTGATGCCTTCAGTTGGTTAGAAGATGGCAACCATCCAGATTTAGTGATTTCAGACTTGAATATGGATGGCAACCATCCAGATTTAGTGATTTCAGACTTGAATATG
>DMPB01000075.1:4117-4570 GCA_003456175.1 Chitinophagaceae bacterium
TAGTGATTTCAGACTTGAATATGCCTTATTTCCCCGGGCAGAGTTTTGTAAAGAATCTAAAAATCAGTGGTTTTTATAAAGATACACCTGTGCTAGTACTATCGGGCGTTCCCGATCTTGATGAACAGGTGGCAAAAATGCCCTTTGCAGTAGATGCCTACATACGAAAGCCATTCAATCCAACCAAACTCACTGAAACGATACAAGATATACTTAACCGCAAGTAACCTTTATGTACACCAACAAAGAATTTTCTGCTGTAGCTGAAGCAAGCATTAGGGTTGCTGCACTTATTACCAGCGATCCGGCATTGTATCAACTCGATAAAATGGGTGGTGGTTTTCTCATTCACTACTCTAGCAATGTAGCCGAATACGAATACTACTTGGCAGAACAATCTATTAATACCTTACCCGAAGTATTGTTAATTGAAGCCGACCCTTACGGTAAATG
>DMPB01000075.1:4796-25068 GCA_003456175.1 Chitinophagaceae bacterium
CGACCCTTACGGTAAATGTTTTGAGCTGATTCAAAAAGAACAAAAGAATCCATTATTAAAAGGGCTCATCATTGTATTGCTCGCACCGCAAAGCGATAAAGAGTTGGCGGGCAAAGCAAGAAGCATGAAGCTGCACGATTTTTATGCAGCACCTTTTGAAATACAGTCGCTAGCAGAACGCTTACAGTTTTTGGTAAAGTTTAAATTCATTAAGCCGAATTTAGATGATTTAGCAAAAGTTGAAATCACCTACAAGTTGCCCTTGAGCAAGCGAGTGTTCGATATTCTTTTTGCTGGTTCACTCATCATTGTATTATCGCCGCTAATGCTTATTGTGGCATTATTGATACGGTTGGAAAGTAGAGGTCCCATCATTTACAAGAGTAAGCGAGTAGGCACAGGCTATAAAATATTCGACTTCTATAAATTCAGAAGTATGCGGCCCGATGCTGATAAGTTACTAGCCAAGCTTGCAGAAGAAATGAATCAGTACCAAGATGGTGAAGGCCCGGCAGGAAAAAGTGCTTTTGTAAAATTAAAGAACGATCCTCGTATCACTAAAATCGGCAACTTCATTCGTAATACGAGTATCGATGAATTACCACAGCTGTTCAATATACTAAAAGGAGATATGAGTACTGTTGGTAACCGACCTTTACCATTATACGAGGCCGAAATGCTTACCAGCGGCGAGTGGGCCAATCGTTTTTTAGCTCCAGCAGGCTTAACGGGTCTATGGCAGGTGAGTAAGCGTGGTAAAGATGATATGAGTGAAAGGGAGCGTAAGAAATTAGATAATTTTTACGCTGATAAGCATAGTTTTTGGCTCGATATGAAAATTTTACTCGGCACCATACCTGCCGTGTTTCAAAAAGAAAAAGTGTAACACGGTTAATGAAATTAATAGCGCTACTGCCCATATCGTTTGTTTTTGGTTGTTTGCTATACTGCAATACAATTACAGCACAGCCAATGCACAGCATGCTTCCCGATGTAGATACGGGAATGGTACGTAAGTTGATAGATACTGCCCGTAAGTATTATCCTAAGGTATATGCCTTTAAAACAAAAGTTGCTTTCGCACAAACGCAAGTAAAGCGAGAACGCCTCAGTTGGTGGGATGTATTTACATTCTCTTTCTTATACAGTCCTAACAATACCACACAGTTAGTAGAACCTAGCTTGCTCAATGGTTATCAGGTAGGGTTGTTTATACAATTCGGTAGATTTTTGCAAACACCCAAAGCGGTGAAACAAGCAAAACAATTACAGCAAGTTGCAGAATACGATTTAGCAGAATATCAATTAACCTTAGCGGTAGAAGTAAAAACACGCTATTTCACGTATGTTCAATCTTTGGCAAGTTTAAGAATGTTTTCTAATGCTGCAGCCGATGCTGCAGGCGCTGTGAAAAGTGCACGTATACGATTTGAAAGAGGTGAAGCAAAGTTTGAAGAGTATAATAGTACCTTGTTGGTATTTAGCCAGCAATCGCAACTGAAAATTCAAAGTGAAGCTGCTATGTTGGTAGCGAAGGCTAGATTAGAAGAACTGCTTGGTAAAAAATTGGAGGATATACATTAATGGAGTTTGCGAATTTTTTCAGACTGCTCTATAAACAGCGTTATACATTGGTGCTAGTACCAATTGTAACGGTGGTAATTACGTATTTCCTTACGCGTAATCTTCCCAATGCTTATGTATCAAAGGCTCAAATAGGAACGGGGTTAGTAGATCAAAGTCAGGTAGTTCTTTCTGAACGTTCTGGTATGGAGCAAGAAAGCAGAATTAACCAAGAGTTTAATAACCTGATTCAAACCATTCTAAATAAACGCATTATTGATCAGGTGGGATATCGGTTGATTATACATGATATTACTGATACGCTGCCCTACAAAGAAGAGAGTAAATTACTCAAGGCATTAAATGCTGAAGCCGTTGCACATGCTATAAAAGTATACTCACGTAAATACAACGAACGTGAGCCGTTAAATCTTGGCGATGAAGATCAGAAAGGGCTACATGAGGTGATGAAATCGATGGGGTACGATGAAGAAAGCTTGCAGAAAAAATTGATGGTGTATCGTTTAAATGGTAGCGATTTTATTCAAGTAGAATTTGAGGCGAACGATGCTCGATTGAGTGCTGCCGTTGTGAATGCTGTAATTGAAGAATTCATCAATTATTACACTAGCGTTGTAAAAGAAAATCAGCTCAAAGCTGTTAACTTCTTAGATAGTGTTTTAAGAAAGAAAGAAGGCGATTTAAATAAACAAGTACAAGAATTACGAGATTATAAAATCAGAAACCGAGTTCTAAACTTAAGCGAACAAGCGAAACAGCTATACGAACAAATCAAAGGTGTTGAAGATCGTAGGCAACAATTACAGCAAGTGGTAGCGGCCAATAAAGGCGCATTGAAGGGTATTGATGGCAAGTTTGACCCTATTAGCAGAAAGTATGTAGAAAGTGCTTTAGTAGAAATTAACCAACAAATTGTGGGTACCAAAAATGCACTTGCCAAGGCTAATGATGCGTATGTTAGGAGCAACTTCGCACCTGAATACAAGTATCGTATCGATTCTTTGCAAAACATTTTAGAGCAACAAATTCAAAATGCTAGCGACAAATACATCAGCAATCCGTTGGCTAGTAAAGACAATCTTGTTTCCCAAAAAATAGGCTTAGAAGTAGCAAAAGATGTTGCTTCTAATGGTATTAGCACCGTAGATCAAGAGTTGGCTCGTTTGAATCGCAAGTTCGATATGTTGATGCCGCACGAAGCCGTAATTCAACAATACGAAAACAATATTAGTATAGCTAGTGCCGAATACATAGAAATTTTAAAGAAGTACAACCAAACCAGCCTTGATGCTAAGTTGAGTATAAGGTTACGTCAAGTTCAAAAAGCACAACCGGGTACACTCATACCATCTAAAAAAATGCTGTTAGTAGTGCTTTCGGGTATGATCAGTTTTGTGTTCTGTATTATAGTATTGTTCGTGTTGTTCTACTTAGATCATTCTGTAAAAAGTGTGAAACAGCTTGCCAACGATACAGGCCTGCCTGTACTAGGAGAAACTAACATGATTCAAGGTAAAAGCATTGATCTAACACAAATTTGGAATGTTGCTGGTAATTGGGAATTACAACGATTGAAAGATCAAACAAGAGCAATCAGATACGAGATAGATCAAGATGTTACGCCTACCGAAAACCTAGTAGTAGTTAGTAGTATTAAAGAAGGTGAAGGCCGAACTTTTGTAGCACTCAATTTAGCTTACGCATATGCAGCTATTAACAAGTCTGTTTTATTGCTCGATGGTAATTTTAGCAATCCTTCTATTACGCAATTCACCCAACCTGCAGTAACCCTCAATCAGTACATTGATGGTAAGGCTGTTATGCCACATGCTGCTATTGGAGAAATTAGTGTAATGGGTAATGAAGGAGGCGATATTACCCTCTTTGAAATGGAAGTAGAGGCTGTAGTGCGTGAAAAAATTGATGCACTTAAAAAGGCTTACGACGTTGTTATTGTTGAGGCACCCCCACTCAAGCAACAAAGTAAAAGTAAAGAGTGGGTAAGTGTAGCCGATAGGGTGGTAGCAATTTTTCAAGCCAACCAAACAGTGAATGGTGCCATGAAGCCACATATTACTTACTACACACAATTAGGTGCCTCGTTTTGTGGCTTTGTACTCAATAAATCTGGCATTATTGCTAAACCACGCAAAGGCTTAATATACCGTTTGAAGCAACTTTTGCCGAAGCGAAAGGGCATTACTTTCACAGGTAGTAAAAAGAAAAAATAGTAATATATGACAAGCCTGCTCGAAATACTATGGATAGTAGTACAAGTGTTGGTGGGCTACCATTTGGTGCTACCACTATGTATGTACTTAATATATTGTTTGGTTCCTAAAAAGTATCAACATTTACCGCAAGGTAACTTCGGTGATAACGCGGAGCCTGATTACGCTATCATTGTTACGGCATACCAGCAAACTGATAACTTGCCTGTAGTAGTGAATAAACTACTTGAGCAAACGTATACTAATTATTTAATTTATGTAGTAGCCGATAATTGCGATATTACCAACCTACATTTCAATAGAGATAAGGTGGTTTTATTACGGCCAGAAGAAGTTTTAGCAGGTAACACAAAAAGTCATTTCTACGCTATACAACGCTTTAAAAGGCAACACTCGCATGTTACCATTATTGATAGCGATAATATTACACACCCGCATTATTTAGCTGAACTAAATAAACTTTTTGCTAAAGGTTTCAGTGCCGTGCAAGGTATTCGTAATCCTAAAAATTTAAATACTACTTACGCTTGTTTAGATGCAGCAAGAGATATTTATTACCATTTTTACGATGGTAAGGTACTTTTTACATTAGGTAGTTCTGCAACGCTTGCAGGCTCTGGTATGGCATTTACCGTAAGGCTCTATCGCGATTGCTTAGAAAATAACCCCATAAGCGGTGCTGGTTTCGATAAAGTATTGCAATACGAAATTTTAAAACGTGGTTATCGCATTGCGTTCACAGAAGCCGCGGAAGTGTTAGATGAAAAAACTTCTAAAACAGATCAATTGGTGAATCAGCGTGCACGTTGGATTAACACCTGGTTTAAATATTGTAAATTCGGTTTATTCTTATTATTAAAAGGTATAACACGTTTTAACATCAATCAAATACTATTTGGTGTGGTACTGTTGCGACCGCCACTCTTCATTTTCTTGTTGCTAGGCATGGTATTTATGTTTGTGAATATTTTGCTACAACCTTTGGCAGCCTTGGTATGGGCATTAGGTTTTATAGCTTTTGTACTAGGTTTTATGGTGAGTTTGTGGAGCAGCCACACGCCTAAGGTGGTGTACGAAAGTTTAGTTAATATTCCTAAATTCATGTATTACCAAGTAGTATCGTTACTGCATGCCCGCAACGCCAATAAGCGAAGTGTTGCAACGGTACACAGTGCGCCGCCAGTGAACGATAACCTTACGGTAAATGATAGAACGCCAAAGCCATGAAAATAGTACGCACAAAAATAGAACCCGATATTAAGCCCGATGAGTTTGAACACTTAACGGCTTGGGAAAACGCATGCAAATTCGCAGCCATACTTTTTGTAGGTGCACTCACTTATTTTTTTGCTATTAAGCTAATGTTTTTATAGCGTGTATGATTAACCAACAACGTTTTGAATTACCATTAGAACAGCCTTCTGCATCAGAAAATTGGAAGGCTCGCTTCATGCGTTGGATGCATGAGATAGTGTTGTTGGAGAAGCTCACTTCATGGCAAGGCAAGTTGTTACTATTAGGCATTAGTGCCATTGTAAGCTTACTTATTTGGAAGGCGGGTATTGTTGGTGGCGTATTGGTGTTAGTGGTAGGTATTGGGCTGCCAGCAGTATATGCCATTGTTGCCTATCCAAAAATTGGTATCATCATTACACTTTGTTTGGCATATTCTATCATGTGGTTTCTGCGGTTGGGTGTACCTTTTCCTTTAGGCACCGTGATGGATGGCATTGAACTGCTATTGATGATTGGGTTTCTAGTACGCATTCGAGATGAAAAAAGTTGGTACTTGTTTCAAAATCCGGTGAGTTACTTGGTAATTATTTGGATTGTATATAACATCTTACAAATCGCTAACCCTACCGCAGAAAGTCGTTTAGCTTGGGTGTACACCATACGTAGTGTTGCTATTGTAATGCTCACCTATTTTATTTTCACCTATTACATTCGAACAGTTGAATTTATTCGACTGATTTTAAAAATTTGGATTGGCTTTTCTACGTTAGCGGCAGCCTACGCTTTCAAGCAAGAGTTTTTCGGTTTTTTTCCGCATGAAGATCGTTGGTTGCACAGCGACCCTAACATTGAATTATTGCTGTTTATAGATGGTCATTGGCGTATCTTTTCTATTTTCAGCGATCCGGTGGCCTATGCTTACAACATGGTAGTGTCAAGTACATTGTGTGTGGTATTAGCAACAGGTAACTTTTTGAGTTTTAAAAAGCGAATGATTCTGCTTTTTCTAGCAGGATTCATGTTGTTTAACATGTTATTCAGTGGTACACGTGGGGCTTTTGTACTACCTCCGGCAGCTATTGCTTTGTACTTTATTATGAACTTTAGTCGTAAGGTACTGATTATTGGTTCCATTGGTTTGATAGGTATTGTAGGGCTCATTTTTATGCCCACGAGCAACGGCACTATTCTTCGTTTTCAATCGGCATTTCGACCCAACGATGATCCCTCATATAAGGTTCGGAAGATGAACCAAAAACGTATTCAGCCTTATATTCTCAGTCATCCTATGGGTGGTGGGCTAGGTGCAACAGGTATTTGGGGGCAACGTTTTGCGCCGCATTCTTTTCTGGCAAGTTTCCCACCCGATAGTGGTTACGTTCGTGTAGCAGTAGAGTTGGGTTGGATTGGCTTATTCATTTTTTGTACGCTAATGTTTTTCATACTGCGGCAAGGCATTATGAACTATTTTAAAATTCGAGATCCTGAGCTTAAAGCTTACTGTTTGGCAGCAACCTTAGTGGTGTTTTGCTTTAACTTAGGTAACTTTCCGCAAGAAGCTTTAGTGCAGTTCCCAAGTAATATTTACTTTTATTTGGTAACAGCATTAATCATAGTAACCCAACGATTAGACGCAGAAAAACAACGCACCCTAGCACATGCCACAGCCACTCATTCAAAATAAAAACATTGTAATTGTAGGCTTACAACCTTGGGATACAGGTATTGGTAGCAATTGTAAAAATATTGCTGAAGAAATGAGTAAGCACAATAAAGTGTTGTATGTGAATAGTCCGCTCGATACCAAAACCATGATGCAACAAAAAGAAGATCCTAAAGTGCAAATGCGTTTAGAGGTATTAGAAGGAAAGCGAGACGGCTTAGAAAAAATCAATGACAACCTTTACACTTGGTATCCGGATGTGGCCATTAAAAGTATCAATTGGTTAGGCATACCTTTTTTGTTCGACATAATTAATCGCCGGAACAATCGCAAAATTGCTAATAGCATTAAGCATGCCACGCAGCGTCTTGGTATGGATGAGTTTATTTTATTCAACGATAACGATATTTTCAGAGGCTTGTACCTTAAAGAAATGTTAGCACCACAAGTAAGTGTGTACTACAGCCGCGATTACTTGCTTGCGGTCGATTATTGGAAAAAGCATGGAGAACGCTTAGAGCCTGAAATTATTAAAACAAGCGACGTTTGTACTGCTAACAGTACTTACCTAGCACAATATTGTGGTAAGTATAATACCAATAGCTTTTACGTAGGGCAAGGTTGCGATTTTAGTATCTATCTAAAACCACTTGGGGTTACACCTAACGATATTGCTTCTATTCCTAAGCCCATTATTGGATATACCGGATTTATCACTGGCTTACGCTTAGATATTGCTTTGTTAGAACAAATTGCAACGGCAAAGCCGGAGTGGAGTTTGGTGTTGGTAGGCCCAGAAGATGAGGCATTCAAACAAAGTGCACTACACCAACTGCCCAATGTTCATTTTTTAGGAAGCAAGCAACCCGAGGCATTACCGGAGTATGTTGCAGCCTTTGATGTGTGTATTAATCCGCAGTTATTGAACGAGGTTACAATTGGCAATTATCCACGTAAGGTAGATGAGTATTTAGCCATGGGTAAGCCTGTGGTAGCAACACAAACAGAAGCTATGAGTATTTTTGCTGAGCATACTTATTTGGGTACAGGTGCTCAGGAGTACATGCAACTGATTGAACAAGCACTGCAAGAACATAATGAGTCATTAGCTGATGCAAGAAAAACTTTCGCCTTAGAACACACTTGGGAGAATAGTGTAGCCGATATTTATAAAGCTATCTTGCAGGTGAAACCTAGTTTAGGATAATTTTCTATTGTTATTAATTTTAGGATAGGCGCTGTAACATCATTTACCGTAAGGTATACTTACGTAAATGTTAAGCCGATTTGAGTTGCATCGCTTGCTTACTTGCTTTAGTAGCAGGTATCCAACTAGCGAGCAAGGCAATTGTAATTAAGGTTGCACTCACCAATAAAAAGTCGGTTGCAAGTAGCCTCACCGGATAATAATCTATGAGAAAGCTGCCACCTTGCAGTTTTACTAGTTTGAATTGTAGTTGTAGTATTAGAATAAGGTAGGCCAGTAACATGCCAATACCAGCACCTAAGCCTGCAATAAAAAATCCGGCACTCACAAAAATATTACGGATAGCACCAGCACTTGCACCAATGGCTTGTAACAAAGTAATATCTCTTTGTTTTTCAAGTACCAGCATGGTTAAGGCACCAATCATATTAAAGGCAGCAACAACTAATATCAAACTAAGAATACCATAAATAACCCATTTTTCCATTTGCATTACACTGTACAAACTTTGGTTTTGTTGGTAGCGTGTTTGTATGGTTACTTGTTCCCCAACAATGTTGCGTATTTTTTTGATGATAGCTTCGCTATTAGCACTGGGTTGTAGCTTTATTTCTACGGTGCTAAAAGTGCTATCGCTATATCTCAGAATATATTGTAGAAAATCTATATTGGTAAAAGCGTATTTATCATCAAACTCTTGTTGAATCATAAAAGCACCGGTAAGTTGTACGTTGCTACTCAACATACTTGCAGCATCGAGCTGTTTAGCCTCTTTGTTAGGCAAGTATATTACGTATGGTTCTATACTGCCATCAATATTTGAGGTGTTACCACCTATAGCATTTTGTACGCCTGCTCCCACAATAAGGTTAGGTTGATCTACAGTACCAAGTTGTTGCTTGCTGCCGGGCAATAAATGTTTACCGTAAGGTATTACCGCTTCATAATTATTGGCCACCCCTTTTAAAAAAACAATGGCTTGATAATCGCCATGTACCAAAAGTGCTTTTTCTTCTAAAGCGGTACTCACTTGTTGTACGCCTTGTAGTTGTTGTATGGCTTGTAGTTGTTGGTACCTTACGGTAAATAATTTGCCTTTGCTAGGCCGTATTTGAACATCGGCATAGAAGTCGCTGTAAAGCCCCTTTACCAAATGTTCAAAACCATTAAAAACACTAAGTACAATAATAAGTGCTGCAGTACCTACGGCAATAGCGGTAATGCTAATCCAACTAATCAGGTTAATTGCATTAGTGCTTTTCGGAGCTTTAAAGTATCGCCATGCAAAAAGTAGGTTCAAAGCAACTAAATAGTAGTGTTGAGGTTAAGCTTGGTTGTTATTGCTATCGTCTTTCTTCAAATTTTCGAACAAGTGCTCCATTTTAAATACATATTCCAACGTATCGTCTACATAAAACTGAAGTACGGGAATACGGCGTAGCTGATGGCGCACACGTGCTGCTAGTTCTCTTTTAATATCGCTAGCTTTTTCGTTGATGCGTTGCATGGCTAACTTAGGTTGCTCTATTTTGAAAAAGCTTAGGTAAATACGAGCTTCTAATAAGTCGGGAGTAACTTTAACATTTGCAATACTCACCATGCCACCGTCAATCATGGTAAGGTTCAAACGCTGAAAAATCTCGTTCATTTCTTGCTGTATCACACCTGCCACCTGTCGTTGGCGTTTTCCTTCCTGCATTTGTTATTACTTTTGTAATCGCAAAAATAATCTCTTTAGTGGCCTTTTGGCGAAAAGAACTTGAATGAAGAAATATTTAGGGTTAGTTAAGTATCTCAAATCGTATAAAACAAATATTGTTCTTTACTTCCTTTTTATCTTGTTAAGTGTAGCGTTTGGTGTGGTAAGCATAGGAGCTTTATTTCCATTTATGGAAGTTATCTTCAATGCCGATAAGCCTTTGACACTTGAGAAGCCCGTTACACTAAGCTTCGATTCAGATGTAGCACTTGATTACGTGAAATACCATTTAGCGGAAATCATTAAAGCTAAAGGCAAAATGTATGCTCTAGCTGCTATTTGTATTTTTATTGTGCTTTCCATTTTTTTCAAAAACCTGTTTGTGTACTTAAGTTACTATGTAATGAGCCCCATGCGTAATGGTATGATGGTTCAATTGCGGAACGATTTGTACAATAAAATTTTAACCCTTCCTATCGGCTATTTCACAGAAGCCCGCAAAGGCGATTTAATGAGCCGCATGACTACCGATACATGGGAACTTGAAAGCGCTGTTGCCAATACACTCGATGGATTGATTAAAGAACCCATAAGCGTTATAGTAATTCTAGGCTCGCTAATATTCATCAGCCCACAGTTATCATTAATGTTATTGGTGTTATTACCCTTGGCTGGGCTCATCATTGGTCGTGTAAGCAAAAGCCTCAAAAAACAAAGTAACGATGCTGCCGAAAAATCTTCAGAAGGGTTGAGTATTCTTGAAGAAACCTTAGGCGGTATGCGTGTTATTAAAGCCTTTAACGCCGAGCAACTTATCCGCGATAAGTTTTTGCATACCAACGAAGAGTTGTTTCGAGTTAAAAACAAAATGAACTTCAAACGCGATTTGGCCAGCCCTATGAGTGAGTTTTTAGGCGTGTTAGTGTTGGCTGTAATTCTATGGTTTGGTGGTGCATTAGTATTAAAAAATCAAGGGTTAGGTTTAAGCGGTGCCGTGTTCATTACTTATATTGGTTTGTTTAGTCAAATCATCAATCCATTAAAATCACTAAGTACAGCATTCTACAACATGCAACGAGGTACTAGTGCCCTTAACCGTATAGAAGAAGTACTTTATGCCCCCAATACCGTACAAGATGCACCTTACGGTAAATCACTCACACAATTTCAAGAAGGCATTACTTTTAAAAACGTAAGCTTCGCTTATAACGATGTAACCATTTTAAAGAACATCAATTTAACTATCCCAAAGGGTAAAACGGTTGCCTTAGTAGGTAGTAGTGGCAGTGGCAAAAGTACCCTTGCCGATTTAGTGCCTCGCTTTCACGATGTTAGCAGTGGCGAATTATTGATAGATGGTGTTAACATTAAAGAATACCAACTATCTAGCCTTCGAAACCACATTAGTATTGTAACGCAAGAAGCCATTTTATTCAACGATACTATTGCTAATAACATAGCACTCGGTACACCCAATGCAACACGCGAAGCCATTGAAGCAGCCGCTAAAGCTGCGAATGCATACAATTTCATTGTACAAAAAGAACAAGGCTTCGATACCAATATTGGCGACCGTGGTAACAAATTAAGCGGCGGCGAACGCCAGCGTGTAACCATTGCAAGGGCATTACTTAAAAATCCTCCGATACTCATTTTAGACGAAGCCACTAGTGCACTCGATACCGAAAGCGAACGCTTAGTGCAAGATGCTATCAATAATATGATGCAAAACAGAACCAGTATTGTTATTGCACACCGCCTTAGCACCATTCGCCATGCCGATGAAATTATTGTACTCCAAAAAGGCGAAATCGCCGAACGTGGTACACACGAAAGTTTGTTAGCTCAAAATGGTATTTACAGGCGATTGGTAGATATGCAAGAAGTGAAATAACAAAGGGCTTACCTTACGGTAAATGTTGAAGCTAATTGCCGAAAAAACTTTATTTTCCCTCAAATTCTTGCCATGGCATTACAATTGATTGATCACGGAAGTGCACAATATCAGCAAATGGTTGATTTGCGTTATCAGTTGTTACGCAAACCATTAGGTATGCAGTTTTCGCCAGAAGAACTTGAACATGAGAAAACTGATATTTTAATGGGCTGTTTTGATGATGGCGTTCTAGAAGCATGCTGCTTACTCACCGAAATGGATAAAGAAACCGTTCGCCTCCGACAAATGGCTGTACTCAAAGGCTTACAAGGCAAGGGTATTGGAAGGGTTTTGTTACAATTTGCTGAGAATGTAGCCCGCGATAGAGGCTACCATTACTTAAAAATGCATGCTAGAAAAACCGCACTTGGCTTTTATGAAAAGTTGGGCTACAAAGTTGCTGGTACAGAGTTTTTAGAACTTGGCATACCGCATTTATTAATGGAAAAAAAATTATAATACTCAACTGCTAGCACCACTTGGCGGTGGCGGGTTAATACCTAGCCAAAATTGAAAATAGCTGTGTACCGTTGCTTTTACTTTAATGTTGTTTTCTAAACCTGGTCGCCACATTGGCATGTTTTGGAGCATTTCTTCTACGGCTACTTGTAAGGTAGGTTTATGGTCGAAAAAATATTTTACCGTAAGGGTATTTTCACTAGCAGCATAGCGTGTTGTACCTACTTTCTCAAACTTAGGATTATATAAAGCACCGTTTTCATCTATTACAAACGATACGTACACACGAATGTACTTAGCGGTATCGCCGGCATTAATAGCCCAATAAGCTACACTATCGAATGCAGTAAAGTTGCTCAAATAAAAGCGTTGTAACGAGTCTTTACCAGGCACAAATACGGGTGGATATTGCATACGGTCGGCATCGAAAATGCGGTTGTAGTACATATTACCGCTACCGCCTCGCATCGTCATTTGTGCGTGTGTAGATAAGCTTGCGGTACAAAACAGCATAGCTATAATGGTGAGTCGTAACATAGTAGTATTCGTTAGAGTGAGATAACTTTTTTCTTCTTTGGTGTTTGCAGTTGGGCAGGAATATGCTGTAGAATCTGTTGTTTTAATGCTTCAATAAGTTTTTTCTTTACAAAATCGCGATGTGTAATAAGGCTTACTTCTCTTACGGGTGCAGGTTGTTTAAATCGCTTTACGTGTTGTTGTTGTCGCGAACTGAGGTCGAGTGTGGCTAGTTCGGGTAGTATGGTAATGCCACCAGTGCGTTCTACCATGCGGCGTAAGGTTTCTAAGCTGCCAGCTTCATACTCAAAACGCCCTCCTTGCTGATGCTGCCTTTTCAATTCGCACAAATTGATGATTTGACTGCGAAAGCAATGACCTTCCTCTAAAAGCCATAACTGGTTGGCATCAATATCTTTGGCAAGTACATACTCTTTTTGATATACCTGATGATTTTTGCTTACATAAGCTACCAGCTCTTCATAAAAAAGTACATCTTCTTTCAAAGCAGCATCGTTGAGCGGTGTTACCAATAAGCCTGCATCAAGTGCACCTTCTTTTAGCTTTACCAACAAGGCCTCGGTAGTGTATTCGTGTACAATTAATGTTACATCGGGATATTGCTGCGTGAATGCAGGAATAAATAATGGTAATAAATACGGTGCTAATGTTGGTATAATACCAAGTTTGAGTGTACCACCAATAATGCCCTTTTGGGCGGCTATGTGCTCTAGCAATACTTCTTTTTCTGCAATAATTTTTCGAGCCTGTTGTAGTATCAATCTACCTTGTTCTGTAGGTAGTACTGGCTGCTTACTTCTATCGAAAATTTTAACGCCCAAAGTTTCTTCTAACTTTTGCACTTGTGCACTGAGTGTAGGTTGCGTTACATGGCAATGCGCTGCTGCTTGGGCAAAATGCCTGTAATTATCAATGGCAATAATATATTCTAATTGTGTGAGCGTCATACATCCTTTCTATTTAGCTATTCACCAACCTTAAAGGTATTCATAAAATCTTTGTAGTGTAGCAGCATCTTTATGTAATTCATAAGAATGGTGCATCATTTGTATTCATAGTAGTAGTTTGTTGTTGGTTGTGTACAATCCTGCTGAGGCATCAGCAGGATTTTTTTGTGCCTTGCGGCAAATGAAGATGCAGTTTGCACAAGCATCTATTATTTACCGTAAGGTTATTTTTAAAATAATTTGCAAAATAGTTTGGTTTATAAAATAAACTAGTCTATGTTTGTTCCATCAAATGATACTGTTATGAGATTGTTCGGCGTTTTAATCATCTTCTTTATGCTTGCAACAGTAGCAGGTGCACAAACACGTATTAGTGGTAAAGTGCTTGATACTAAAGGCAAGCCGCTTGTAGGTGCTAGTATTACTTTAGTGAATACGTACGATGGTGCCATTGCCGATAGCGCCGGTAACTTTAGTTTTAAAACTACTGAAAAGGGTAGTTTTCAATTAGAAGCAAGTATTGTAGGGTATGCTAAGCAGTTGCAAAATATGGCGCTGGGTAACGGTAACCTTACGGTAAATTTTTCGCTGAAAGAATCGTTAGATGAGTTAAAGGCCGTAACAGTTACGGCAGGTAGTTTTGAAGCTGGCGATAAAAAGCGTGCCGCAACTGTACTCAGTAGCTTAGATGTATATACAACAGGTGGTGCTAATGCCGATATTACTGCTGCTGCTAAAACACTGCCTGGTGCTCAACAAATTGGTGAGCAAGAGGGTTTGTTTGTAAGAGGTGGTGCAGGCTTTGAAACGAGGCAGTTTATTGATGGTACTACTGTAGATAGGCCCTTTAATGCAAGCATTCCTGATATTGCTAGTAGGGGTCGCTTTGCCCCCAATTTGTTTAAAGGAACTGTTTTTAGTACAGGTGGTTACAGTGCATTGTACGGCCAGGCGCTAAGTAGTGCATTGATTTTAGAAAGTATTGATTTGCCAACACGTAGTGAAGCTACCGTTAGCGTAAGCACTGTGTTTTTAGGGGGCGGTACGCAGCAACTTAATAAGAAGAAAAATTTGAGCTACGGTGTTAATTACGGGTACACCAACTTGGCCGTATACTTTGGTATTGTACCGCAGCGCCCCGATTATTTTCACATGCCCGAATTTCATACTGCCGATGCGAATCTGCGTTTTAAAACAAAACGTGGTGGTATGCTTAAGTATTATACACAATACAGTGCTAGCCGTATTGGGTTGCGCCGACCTAATATTGATAGTACCGGTTTGAAAAATGCGTTTGATATTATTAACTACAACTGGTACAATAACTTAAGCTACCGCGAAAATTTGGGTAATGGGTGGAAGTTGAATGTTGGTTTAAGTTACAGTACCAATACCGATAATATTTTTCAGCAGTTACAAAATAGTAACAACAATGTAACTACTACTGGCAAGCCTTGGTTAGATAATACCAACTTTCAGATTGAAAGTAGAAGCGATTTAGCACAAGCAAAAGTGGTTTTTGATAAGCGTTTAAGTGGTATTAGCGTACTGCGTTTTGGCTCAGAATATTGGTATAACAATACGTATAGTGGCTTTAACGGTCGCGGTATACGCTTGCAAGATCATTTCACTGCTGGCTTTGCCGAAGCCGACATTTATATTACCAACGATATTGCTGCTAAAGTAGGTACACGTGTAGAGCATAACAGCATTATCAATCAGTGGAATATTGCGCCGCGTGCAAGTATTGCTTATAAAACCGGCAAACATGCTCAAGTAAGTGCTATCTATGGCATGTATTATCAGCGACCTGAATTTAATCAAATGTTGTTCACGCAAGCACTGAATTACACTCGAGCCGATCATTATTTAGTGAACTACATTTTAAATAAAAATGATCGATTATTTCGGGTAGAAGCCTTTCACAAGCAGTACTTTGATTTGGTAAAAACAGCACCAGCTACTACTAATAACGGCAGCGGTTATGCAAAAGGAATTGAGTTTTTTCTTAGAGATAAAAAAACTATACGTGGCCTCGATTACTGGATTAGTTATAGCTACCTCGATACAGAACGAGATTTTTTAAACTATCCTAGTACACTGCGTCCAACATTTGCCGCAAGGCATACCGCAAGTTTAGTGGTTAAAAAATTCTTTACCAGTATTAACACAGGTTTCAACTTTACCTACAGCTTCGCTAGTGGCCGTCCGTACTATAATTTTCAGCCCGATGCTACAGGTAAGTTGGTAGTAGCCGACCGTGGCGTTACGCCCAATTTCAATAACCTTGGTTTCAGCGCCAACTGGCTTACTAAAATAGATAAAGCATTCGCCGTAGTTGTAGCAAGTGTTACCAATGTACTTAACCAAAAACAGGTATTTGGTTATAATTACACTTTCGATGGCAAAAACAAAGTAGCCATTGAGCCGCCAGCACAACAGTTCTTTTTCTTAGGCGTGTTTTTAAGTTGGGGTGTAGATAGAAGACAAGATGCTATTAATAACAATTTATAATCAAAATATTAAAATTTAAGTTATGCAATCGCAACACAACATTTCAAACGTTGACCCTGCGTGGGAGCTTGCAAAAAAGCGAGCCAGCTTTAAACGTGGTTTGGTAAGCTACCTTGCGGTAAATGCTTTTCTGGTAGGTATCTGGTTCTACACTACTTCTTTTACCGGAAGAGATGTACACTTCTGGCCCATTTGGCCCATGTTAGGGTGGGGCTTGGGTTTGGTTTTCAATTATCTCGCAGCTTATCAAAACAATAATTGGTTTTCGGTAGAAAAAGAATATGAAAAACTAAAGCAACAACAACCTTAATACAACGCGTTACAACCCTAAACCTTTTCTTAAATATTTAAAAATAATACAATGAAAAAACTACTCGTATTTGCAGTATTCGTAGTAAGTATCGTAACTACTACCAATGCACAAAGTGAAAAGTATTACAGTGTTATGGGCAGCACTTTGCAACAAATGGGTGATGCAAAAACTGCTGAATCTTGGCTTGAACTTGCTAGTAAGTTTGAACGAATTGCCGAAGCAGAAAAAACACAATGGTTACCATATTATTATGCAGCATTGTGCCAAGCCTACGCTGGTTTTAGCAGTACTAAAATTGATAAAGATGCAGTAGGTAATAAAGCTCGTGAACTTTGCGATAAGGCTGCTGCACTCGATAATAATAGCGAATTGTATGTGGTACGCTATATGGCCGCTACCATTCAAATGATGGTAGATCCTATGAATCGTTGGCAACAGTACGGGCAAATGGCACAAACAGCATTAGATGAGGGTTTTAAACTCGATAAAAACAATCCGCGTTTGTATTACATGCAAGGCCAAAGCATGTTTAATACACCACCAGCATTTGGTGGTGGTAAAGACAAAGCCAAGCCTATGTTTCAGAAAGCGGTTGATTTGTATAAATCGCAACCCAAAACTAACCCACTAATGCCTAGTTGGGGCGAAACACAAGCTGCAGATATGTTAGCCAAGTGTGGTTAAATATGGTTGTATTTATGGGGCGGCCTTTGGCCGCCCCATAAATACATAACTGTGTATAAATGCTTTTTAAACACTACTGAATTAGCAACAAATTTGCACTATGCAAAACGATAGTTTACAACCGCTACAAAGCTTGCAACTCATAGAAAGTATGATCAATAAAGCAAAGAATAATTTTGCTGATAATGGCTTTCTATACTTACTATGGGGCTACACCATTTGTTTTTGTGCACTCTTTCATTACGCTTGTATTCAATGGCAGTTACACATTATCCCGCGTCCTGATATGATTTGGATGCTAACTTGGTTAGTCGGCATTTTTCAAGCCATATACTTACGTAAAAAAGATAAGCAACGAACTGCCAAAACCTACACAGAGGATATCATTAGTTATATATGGATCACCTTTGCAGTATGTGCAGGCGTAGCAACATTTATAGTATTGAATGTGTTTAAACTTACCAATTGGATATTCATGTACCCCATTATATTAATGCTCTATGGGATGCCTACTTTTTTGAGTGGGGTTGTAATGCAATTCACGCCACTTAAAATTGGAGGTGTTGTATGTTGGTTGTTAGCTATCATTTGCACTTTTACACTTAACGTTAATGCGTTGTTATTAGTAGCTGTTGCCGTAATTGCGGCTTGGATTATTCCCGGATATTTACTTCAGAAAAAGTATAAGCAACACCACACTACATCATAATATTCGATGCACTAAAGCACTTGATTTATGGCCGAAAAACAATTATCGGAACAAGAAAGTCTACGGCTTATTACCGAGATGATTCAAAAAGCAAAAGCAGGCGTACACGAAAATGGTGTAGGTGCATTACTATGGGGTACAACTGTTGGTATCGCTGGCTTTCTAGGTTTTTGTAAGTATCAATTTAACATTGATTACGCATGGTTCGATCCTTGGTCGCTTTGTGCCCTAGCTTTAATACCTCAGGCATACTTAGTACATCAAGAGCGTAAGCAGCAACGTAAAGCAAAAAGTCATCAACAAGATTTGTTGAACGCTGTATGGAGCATCTACGGCTTGAGTATTTTTTTAATGATTTTTTACTTTAATATCATACCGTCGGCAACTGCTGCCATCTTAAAAGCAAATGGAGAAGAAATTGTTCGCAGAAATATTGCTACCGGAGCTATTGTTAGTACTTCACCGAATGTATTTAGCAGCCTTAGCTTACTGATGATTTTATATGCGATACCTACACTTATTACTGGAATAGGTATGAACATTAAATCGATGGTTGTAGGCGGTATCATTAATATCATACTCTTTTTCATCAGCTTGTATGTAACAACGCAGTACGATAATTTATTAGCAGGTTTTGTAGGCATTTTCAACTGGTTTATTCCAGGTTTGATTTTGCGTAAGAAGTATTTAAAAGCACAGCAGCAACAGCTTCATGTTTAAAGAACTAGATCCCATATTACACTCGCAACTACGCTTGGCGGTAGTAAGCCTGCTCATTGGTGTGAAAGAAGCTGAATTCACTTTCATCAAAGAAAAAACACAGGCAACAGCTGGCAATCTTAGCGTGCAAATTCAAAAGCTAAAAGAGGCTGGATATATTGATGTTGTTAAGCAGTTTAAAGACAACTATCCGCAAACTATTTGTAAGATCACGCCCGAAGGTGTTACAGCTTTCGAAGCATATGTAGCAGCATTGCAAGAATATCTTACCCCCAATCAATAATATATTTACCGTAAGGTAGTATAATAAAAAAATCATCAATTGTTAATTGATGATTTTTTTATTATGCGTATATGCCTTGCGGCAAATATTATCGCAATCTGTCAACACTTTTTACCAACTTTTCATCTTTGTAAATACTACGTGCTGCAAGTACCAACCATACCGGAATACCAATGGCAATGATGCTGGTTAAATCCATAGATGCTTGGCCACGTTCAAATTTTTCAGTTTCAGAAAAGTAAAGAATAAGGTTGCAAGCAGCAACAATTGCGGTACTAACTGTTACCAACAATTGGCGACGGCGATCTTTGTACATAAAAATTGCCACCGCCGATGCCACTGCAACAGCTACGGTAAGTATTAGTAAGAAAATATTACCTGTTGCATTCAAAGTATAGTACTGGTTAGGTGTATTTAAACCTTTAACAATGCCACTATAAAACGAAAATTTTAAAGTGAGGCCGGCACTAATAGCCGCTAATAACAAGAATACAGATTGTATGCGTTGAATCATTTGCTAAGCTTGGTTCTATTCTAAATTAATCATTACAACTCAGGATACAAAGGAAACTGAGCCATGTAAGCATTTACATCTTTACGTAAGTTGGCAAGTAAGGTTTCGTTATCGGGGTTGGTTAATGCCGTATCAATGGTATCTACTACAAATTGCATATCTTTTTCTTGCATACCTCTCGTAGTAATGGCAGCAACACCAAAGCGAATACCGCTAGTTACAAAAGCACTTTTGTCATCAAACGGTACCATGTTTTTGTTGGCGGTAACATCTACCAAGCCAAGTACGTTCTCTGCTTTTTTGCCAGAAATATTTTTATTACGTAAGTCAATTAGCATTAAATGGTTATCGGTACCGCCACTAATAATATTGTATTCTTTTGCAACAAATGCAGCAGCCATAGCTTGTGCATTTTGCTGTACCTGTTGTTGATATACTAAGAAATCGTTGGTTAAAATTTCTCCGAAGGCAACAGCCTTACCTGCAATAACATGCTCTAGCGGCCCGCCTTGTGTACCGGGGAACACAGCCATATCAAGTAAGTTACTCATTGGCTTAATATTACCCTTAGGATCTTTTTGTCCGAACGGATTATCAAAATCGGTCTTCATCATAATTACACCACCACGAGGGCCACGCAGTGTTTTGTGGGTAGTGCTCGTTACAAAATGGCAGTGCTCAAAAGGACTGTTTAATAAACCCTTCGCAATAAGACCAGCCGGGTGTGCAATATCGGCCAATACAAAGGCACCTACTTCGTTGGCAACGGCTCTAATACGAGCATAATCCCAATCTCTGCTATAGGCCGATGCACCGCATATAATAAGCTTTGGCTTTACGGCACGGGCTTTCGCTTCAAGCATTTCGTAGTCTACCAAGCCTGTTTCCTTCACTACGCCATAAAAGTGTGGATCATACAACTTACCACTGAAGTTAACAGCACTACCGTGCGTTAAGTGGCCGCCCATGCTCAAATCGAGCCCTAAAATGGCGTCGCCTGGTTTTAGAATTGCAAGCATTACAGCCGCATTGGCTT
>DMPB01000075.1:25327-27398 GCA_003456175.1 Chitinophagaceae bacterium
GTTGTACGTTAGCGTAATCAATATTAAAAATTGCCTTTAGGCGGTCAATCGCAAGTTGTTCTACTTGGTCTACCACTTCGCAACCACCATAATAACGGCGGCCAGGGTAACCTTCTGCGTATTTATTGGTAAGCACACTACCCATGGCTTGCATTACCTGCAAGCTGGTGAAGTTCTCACTCGCAATTAATTCAATACCATGGCGTTGGCGAGCAAGCTCAGCACCAATTAGGTCGAAAATAGCCGTATCTCTTTGCATGTGCTTTTGAATTTGTGGCGCAAAAATAAGGTTTGCACTGCTAGTAGCTAGCAGTCTGTTCAACAGTTGCTTCCAATTGTTCGTTTTTACTTACGTAAATGATAGCTTTGTATTCACCCATTTACCGTAAGGTATGGTTATACCTCTAAGAATTTGCCGGTGTAGCTTGTTTTCACTTTAGAAAGGCCTTTCGGTACACCTGCATACACCAAATTACCGCCAGCATCGCCGGCTTCGGGGCCAAGATCTATTACCCAATCGGCACACTTAATAACATCGGTATTATGTTCAATAACAATGAGGCTGTGACCTTGCATTACCAGTGCGTTGAAGCTGCTTAATAGTTTGGTAATATCATGAAAGTGCAGGCCTGTGGTAGGTTCATCGAAAATGAACAAAATATGACCAGCATTTTTGCCCTTGCCTAAAAAGCTGGCAAGCTTAATGCGTTGCGCTTCGCCACCGCTAAGAGTATCGCTGCTTTGGCCTAGTTTAATGTAACCAAGCCCCACATCGGCTAAGGGTTGTAAGGCTTTAGCAATAGCAGCCCCTTCGGGTTGTTGTTTCTTTTTGCCGATGGTGGCTTCGGCTAAGTCGGTGCTAAAAAATTCGATAGCTTCATCAACACTCATGTTCAGCACATCGTATACGTTTTTGCCTTTGTATTGTACCTCTAGCACTTCTTCTTTAAAACGCTTGCCGTTACATACTTCGCAGGTGAGGTGTACATCGGCCAAAAATTGCATTTCTACTACTTGTTCGCCTTCGCCTTTGCAAGCATCGCAGCGGCCACCATCTACATTGAATGAAAAGTGTTTGGGTTGAAAGCCTCGCATTTTCGCCAATGGCAAATCGGCATATAAATCGCGTACTGCATCCCAAGCTTTAATGTACGTAACGGGGTTGCTACGACTGCTTTTACCAATCGGATTTTGATCTATTAGCTCAATATGATCAATGCTATTTACATTTCCCGTAAGGGCTTTATGGGCGCCTACTTTTTCGGTTGGTAGGCCTTTGTGTTTTAGTAAGGCAGGATACAAAATTTGTTTTACCAAAGTAGTTTTTCCGCTACCACTAACGCCGCTTACAACGCAGAAAACATGCAACGGAAAATCTACCGTTATGTTCTTAAGATTGTTTTGTCGGGCTCCTTCTATGGTGATTGTATCTTGTATGTTGCGTGGCTTGCCTTGCGGTAAAATTTGTAACGCTTTGCTTAAATACTTACCTGTTAAGCTATCTTTATTTGCAATGATAGCATCGTAATTGCCTTGTGCTACCAAGCTGCCACCAAGATGGCTTGCTAAAGGCCCCATATCAATAATATGGTCGGCCTTACGCATCATCATTTCATCGTGTTCTACTACTACCACGGTGTTACCGAGGTCGCGTAGTTGTTGTAATACGCCAATCAATTTTTCGGTATCGCGGCTGTGTAGGCCAATACTTGGCTCATCGAGTATATACAAGCTGTTGGTAAGGTTGCTACCAAGGCTTCGGGTAAGTTGTATGCGCTGACTTTCGCCGCCGCTTAAACTATTGGCAAGGCGGTTTAAGGTGAGATAGCCCAACCCAACATCAATTAAGGTTTGTAAGCGTTGATGTATTTCTAACAAAATACGTTTGGCAATATGTTGTTGATGTTCGGTAAGTTCGAGGGTGTTGAACCATGCTTTTAAATCTTGCACTGGCATGTTGCAGAGGTCGCCAATATGCTTATCGCCTACTTTCACATACAGGGCTTCTTTACGCAAGCGGTGACCATTACAATCGGGGCAGGTGGTGCGGCCTCTGTAGCGGCTCAGCAGT
>DMPB01000075.1:27619-28049 GCA_003456175.1 Chitinophagaceae bacterium
GCTCAGCAGTACCCTGTATTGTACTTTGTATAAATTACTTTCTACCTCTTTAAAAAATGCATGAATGCCAAGTGTATGGCCGTGGCCTTGCCACAATTGTTGGTATTGCGATGGTGTTAAATCGGCAATGGGCCGGTGTATAGGAAAGCCAAAACTTTTGGCACCTGCTACAAATTGGTCGCGCCACCAACCTAGTTTTTCGCCTTTCCATGGTGCTACGGCATAGTCGTACACGCTTAGGGTGGTATTGGGTATTACCAAATTTTCATCGATACCCAATACTTGTCCGAAGCCCTCGCAAGTAGGGCAAGCACCATAAGGGTTATTGAACGAAAATAAATTGGGTACAGGTTCTTCGAACTGCATACCATCGAGTTCGAAGCGGTTATTAAAATGTAATAAGTTGGTATCGTTCACCCATAAATACACG
>DMPB01000075.1:28273-30074 GCA_003456175.1 Chitinophagaceae bacterium
TATCGTTCACCCATAAATACACTTCGCCTTCGCCTTCATAAAAGGCGGTGTTAATACTATCTGTTAAGCGGTGTACATCGTCTTCTTCCATAGGTTTGGTTACCAACCTATCTACCAATACAAAAAGGCTGGCATCGGTAGCGGCTTTTTTGCTTTTACCGTAAGGTATGCCTATGGTTGTTGCAATATGGGCAGCATCGGGCAGTTCGAGTAACTCATCAATATTATGTGTATGTAGTTGTTGGTTGCTTAAAACAGCAACACGGCTAAATCCTTTTTGGAGTTGAATGTTTAGTTCTTCTTTTAAATCTCGCTTGCCATTGGCGGGCATGGTGCTAAGTATATACAAACGTTGCCCTTGCGGTAAATGCAAAATTGCTTGCACTACATCTGTTACATCGTCTTTTTTTACAACTTTACCGCTGATAGGGCTGTAGGTAATACCTGCTCTGGCATACAACAATCGTAGGTAATCGTAAATCTCCGTCATACTGCCAACCGTGCTGCGAGGGGTACGTGTTACTACTTTTTGTTCGATAGCAATGGCAGGGCATAAACCTTTGATATAATCAACATCGGGCTTGGCCATGCGGCTCATAAACTGCCTTGCATAGGCACTTAAACTTTCGGCATAGCGGCGCTGGCCTTCTGCAAAAAGCGTATCTATGGTAAGGCTGCTTTTGCCGCTGCCCGATACGCCGGTAACAACTATGAACTTGTTGCGAGGAAAGCTAACCGTAACATTTTTGAGGTTGTGCGTACGGGCTCCGTGTATAACAATATCGTTCTGCGAGGTAATGGCTGGGGTAATAGCGGCTTTTTTAGGCACTGTTTGTTGCATTAAGTGGCAAATGTACAATTGCACTATAACACTACAGATGCAGCAGTAGTTCACCTTACGGTAAATGGGTAAGATTTTTGCTAGTACTTATTGTTGTAATGCTTGCTACGCTGCATGTGGTTTGTGTTTTTGCTTTTTTTTCACAATTAATTGATGATGTAGGATGTTTTTTTACAAAACAACCTCCTATATTCACACTATAACATTGGAACCGCCTATAGCCCTAATTGTACGCTACTGATTACTACTCGTTTATTTACCGCAAGGTGTACCAAACACTTGCACAAAACTGTAGCTATGCATAGGTTCAACCAAATGACTGACACTCAACTTGTATCTGCTTTTCAGAAAGGTAATTTAGATGCACTTGAAACGCTTGTTGAAAGACATAAAGACAAGCTGTACACCACTATTTATTTTCTGGTAAAAGACAAATACCTCGCTGAAGATTTGTTTCAAGAAGTTTTTATTAAAGTAATTGATACGCTACAAAAAAAGCAGTATAACGATGAGGGTAAGTTTTTGCCTTGGTTGTTACGTATTGCCCACAACTTATGTATTGATTATTTCAGAAAAGTGCAGCGTAAGCCTACGATTATTAACAGCGATAATCAAGATGTTTTTGAATGGTTGGGTGGCGAAGCGCCGAGTAAAGAGCAACAAATGATACAACAAGAGTGGTACCATCAAGTAGAACACTTACTACAACGCCTACCTGCCGAGCAACGTGAGGTAATTGTACTACGCCACTACGGCGATATGAGTTTTAAAGAAATTGCACAGGTTACTAACTGTAGCATTAATACGGCTTTAGGGCGTATGCGTTATGGCCTGATTAACTTACGCAAAATGATGGATGAGCATAAAATAGCCGTTTAAGATTTTTTTAGCAATTAAGTATTGACTTTGTCAACTAACACTTGTTATTTTACACTCTCAAAATAAAAAACAGTTACGCTG
>DMPB01000075.1:30319-37146 GCA_003456175.1 Chitinophagaceae bacterium
AACAGTTACGCTGTTCACATAACTGTCATCTTGTTGCTGTGATACAATTCTGCTTGCTTACCGTACCGCGGCAATCAAGATGACAACCAAACTAAAACACCCGCTGCTTGGCGGGTGTTTTTTATTTACGTAAGTGTACTAGGCTTATACTTTTTTGAAAGCCCATTTCATCAGTTCTTTCCAGGTTGGTTTTTTGCCGTACATTAAAATACCTACACGGTATATTTTGCCGGCAAGCCAAGTGGTTGCAATAAAGCCACCTATTAGTAAGGCCATGCTAACAATAAGTTGCCATACCGGAATGCCACCATCGCCAACGCCATGTGCTATACGCCCCATCATTACAATAGGCGATGTAAGTGGGAATAAACTGCCAAATACGGCAATACCACTGTTGGGGTCGCTTACGGCCTTAGTCATAATAACAATACCGAAAATAATAGGCATGGTAATGGGTAGTAACAAGCTTTGAGCATCTTGCGGATCTTCGTTCACAGCACTACCAACCGCTGCAAAAAGCGAAGCATACAACAAATAGCCACCCAAAAAGTAGAATACAAATGCACCTAATACCAACGGAATATTAATACTGTTTTTAATTTCTGCCAGCTTGCTAATAGCATCGCTACTAGCAGCTACTGAACCACCGGGCATCATGCCTGGGCCGGCTGCTGCTTGCTGCTGCATTTGTTCGCCCAACTGCGGGAAAAATAACGGCAGCAATAATTGTAGGCCAAACACAAGCACAAACCAAATAATAAATTGTACCAAACCAACACTGCCAATGCCAATGATTTTACCCATCATCAACTGAAACGGACGTACACTACTTACTACCACTTCGGCAATACGGTTCACCTTTTCTTCCATAACACCACGCATTACCATAGAACCGTAAATGAATAGAATAAAGTAGATCAAAAAACCAGAGATATAACCAATGATATTGCTGGCAATAGCACCAATATCGCTTTCTTTTTCGCCTTTAATGGTGCTGTATTCAATAGGCACTTCTTGTTGTAGGCTATCGAGTTGTGTAGTGGTTACGTTCAGCGATGTTTGTAGGCGACTTTCTTCTAACACGCGGTTCACACGGTTTTCGATTCGTTGCCTGCTGGTAAGGCCAATTTTTTTATCGGATACAATCTGCATTTTTTCGTTAGGTGTATTCACCGAAGGCAATATCAAGTAAGCATCGTATTGCTTACTGGTAAGCAGTTGCTTTAATTGCGCTACCGAAGTATCTTTTACAACCGTAAAGCTTACATCTTCATCGCTTTTAAGTTGGCCTTTTAAAATGGCAGCCTTATCGCTAATAGCCACTTTTAAGGTATCGTCGCTGCTAACGCTGAAATAAATCATCAACGCATAAAAGCCGAAAATAATGAGTGGTAATAAAATAGTACTAAGTAAGAAGGTACGCTTCATAACGCGGGTTAAAAATTCGCGTTGTGCTATTAATAGTATTTTGTTCATAACAAAGTGTAGTTAATGTGGAGGAGGTAATACAACCTTAAGCTTGTTCAAAACTTCTCGAAATGCTATGGGTATCTTTCACCAAACGAATGAAAATATCGTTTAGCGATGGCAGCACTTCTGAAAAACCAGTAATGGTTAAACCTTTTTGCATAAAGTACTGCAATAGCTCGTTATTGCTAGTGCCAGCATCTTTTTGCAACGTAAGGCTGCCCGTGCCGCTCGATTTTACTTGAAACAAGTACGTTGCCAACATTTCGGGTAGTAATTGCCCTTCGTAGTTCAGTTTAAAAATATTTTCTTTAAAATCGGTACGTACTTGTTGTACGGTACCATCTAAAATTTTCTTACCTAGGTTCACCAATACAATTTGGTGGCATATTTCCTCAACTTGTTCCATACGGTGGGTACTGAAAATAATAGTACTACCACCTTTGGCCAGTTCAAAAATTTGATCTTTAATCAGGTTCGCATTCACCGGGTCGAGGCCGCTAAAAGGCTCATCTAATATTACCAGTTGCGGGTTGTGCATTACGGTAGTTACAAACTGTAGCTTTTGGCTCATACCCTTACTGAGGTCTTCTACCTTTTTATTCCACCAAGTAGCCATATCTAGTTTTTCGAACCAATACTTTACCCGTTGGGTAGCTTCGGCCTTCGATAAGCCACGCAATTGCGCCAGGTACAATACCTGTTCGCCAATTTTCATTTTTTTATACAAGCCACGCTCTTCGGGCATGTAGCCAATTTGGCGAATATGTTCCATGGCATTGAACGGCTGCCCATTAAAAAGCACCTGCCCTTCATCGGGGTAGAAAATACCCGTAATCATGCGGAGTAGGGTGGTTTTGCCGGCACCGTTAGGGCCTAGCAAACCAAAAATGCTGCCTTGTTCAATGGAAAAACTAATGTCGTCGACCGCTTTGTGCGTTTGGTAATACTTTTTCAAGCCTTGCAGTTCCAAAATGGTACTCATGGTAAGGTGTGTTTAGTGCGATGCGATAAAATTATACGATAAGTAGCCGTTGCCGGCAAATGATTACGCACAATAGTAGCCATTTGTATGAACGGAGTAAATTAAAGATGAGGGGTGGGTAGCTACCCTTACGGTAAAATAAGAACGCACTTGCTTAAAAACCCTTCAAGATTTCCTTAAACAGCAGGCTTGGTGACAATTCGTTAATATCAGACACGCTTTTGCAATAAGTTGCCTGCCTACCTTTGCCAAGTTAAAATAATTGCTTATGCAGATGAAGTGTACACTTCAAGCTATCGTTCGTAGCTGTTTAATAGTGCTATTAGGGTGCAGTGTTGGTGTGAGTTGGGGGCAGACGAACCCAACGCCACACAACTTAGCAACAAGTAACTTCTCCTTTACTGGTTTTACTTTAAATACTTCAACAACCTATCCAACCTCTATGCAAGGTTGGACAACAGGAACTAATAATCTTGTCGGTATCACTACTGCGGCCCCTGGAGCGGATCAGTCGCTAGTTGCTTCAGGGACTGCTAGCACTTCTGGACTCTCAAATTTGGGAGCAAATGGCTTTAACTTTCTTGTAACTGGCTCAAGTCCAAATAGACAAGTCGGTGCTGTTTGTTTAGCATTGAATACCAGCGGGAGGGCAAACATTAAAGTTAGTTGGTTAGCAGATGATCAAACATCGGGAGCAACTCGTGAAATGAATATAACGCTCCAATACAGATTGGGTACAACTGGAACATTTACAACAGTTGCAAGTTCAACTTATACAACTAGTAATAGTTCAGATAAGGCATCACAATCTTTTTCTAATGTTAGTCTTCCGGCAGAGTGTGAAAATCAATCAGTTGTTCAATTAAGATGGATTACTTATGAGTCGGCTTCACAAGCAAATGGTAGGGATGCCATCAGATTAGACGAAATTGAAGTTACTTCAGAGGTTTCAACAACTCCCACCATTACCACAGGTACCATTACCGGTAGCCCATTCTGTGCTACAAGCACAGGCACAGCTATTTCAGTGCCATTCACTACTACGGGTACATTTAACGATGTATTCACCGCACAACTTTCAGATGCCACGGGCAGTTTCAGCGGTACAGTAATTGATTTAGGTACAAGCTTAACCAGCCCTATTACAGCTACTATTTTAAGTGGCGATCTGTCAACACCAAGTGGCTCCGCCTATCGTATTCGAGTAGTTAATTATGATCCTTTGACCATTGGTAGCAATAACGGAACCAATATCACCATCAATACACCGCCCACCATTGCTACACAACCTTCTAACAGTTCAGTTTGTGCTAACCAACAAACTAGTTTTACGGTTAGTGTTGCTGGAACTGTAACCTATCAATGGCAGGCAAGTGCCAATGGTACCGATGGTTGGGCCAATGTTACGAACAATACACCTACCGGAGCAACATACAGTGGCGGTACTAGTGCCACGTTAACCGTAACAAGCCCTACGGGTTATTACTATCGTGTGAACGTAATTAATGGTGCTTGTACTACCACATCTGCCGTAAGGCAATTAACTATTAGCGGTACCGCACCTACGTTCAGTACCAACCCCAGCAACACTGCTGGTACAACGGGTAGTAGTGGTAGTTTTAATTTTACGGCTGCTGCAAGTGGTTCGCCTACGTACCAATGGCAATACAGTGCTAACGGTAGCAGTGGTTGGGCCAACGTTACCGATGCCACCCCAACCAATGTAACTTATGCCAATGGTACTACTAGCACCCTTACGGTAAATACCAATGCAGCTACTGCTGCGGGTACCTTGTATTATCGTGTAAATGCTACAGAAAACGGCTGTACGGGTACGAGTACTACTGCTACCTTAACCTTAAGTGTACCAGATTTTGTGAGCATCAGTGCTTTGAATACAGCATACACTCAAAATTTTGATGCACTAGGTACAAGTGCTGGTTCAATTAGTAGTGGAACAACAAATAACTTGGCTGGACTTTTTTTGATTGCGGTAAGCACCAGTTCTACCAACTATTCCGCAGGTGATGGCAGTTCTAATTCTGGTGCTGCATATTCATTTGGAACTACCGGCAATAGTGATAGGGCAATGGGTTCTTTACCTTCCGGCACTCCGGGAACTATTCATTATGGTTTAAAATTCCGCAATAATTCTGGACAGTCTATCAATTATTTGTATGTCGAGTACAAAGGTGAACAATGGCGTAATGGTGGTAGTAACAGTGCCAATACTTTAAGTTTTGGTTACCGCAAAGGAACTGGAATTACTAACTTAACAAGTGGTACTTATCAAACCATTTCAGGACTGAACTTCACAGCTCCAATTGTTTCGAGTACAGCAGCAGCCTTAAACGGAAATCTAGCAGCAAATAGTAGACTAATCGCAGGTATTGTTGATTTGTCTGCAAGTCCGTTGCTTAATGGTGAGGAAATTATGTTGCGATTTTCTGATGTGGACGATTCAGGAAGTGATGATGGATTATCTGTAGATGACTTCAAGTTAATTGCACTACCTAGCAGTACTTATACCATTCCATTAACAAGTTATGATAACCTCTATATAGATGGTAGTGCATTTACAGCGGTTGTAGATGCTAACACTACTATTAATAGAAGTTTATTAATCAATAATGGTACACTACAAGTTAATGCAGGTAAGCAGCTTATTACAGCTAGTACCAGTAGCTGGAATTTCAACGGTAAGACTGTGATATTCAAGTCTAATTCAACTGATGGTTATGCTAGCTTGATAAACACTGCTGGAGGTACAATTACAGGTGCTTCAAGCGTTACCGTAGAGCGTTTTATTCCATCAAAATCGGCTCGTAAAAACATATTTTTAGCATCGCCGGTGGTAGGTAGTATTGCCAATGGCTGGCAGCAACAAATACATGTTACTGGTACTGGTACAGGCGGTGATCTTTGTGCTGATGGTAGTACTAAAAACAGTAATGGTTTTGATAGAACACAAACCAATAGCCCTAGTATTTTCACGTACGATGCTACTACTGCTAGCCCTACAAGCCGTTGGGTAAGTATACCTAATACTACAAGCAACAATACACCGGGTATAGGTTATCGTGCAGTGGTACGTGGCCCACGTAGTGCTGGCTGCGGTTTGTTAGATGGTACTATTAGTGCACAAGATGCGGTAACACTTGCTGCAGTTGGTACATTAAATACGGGTAATACCAGTGTAACTGTACCCGCTAGTACGGTTGGTAATGGGTTTTTCTTAGTGGGTAACCCTTATGCTGCCACTATAGATTTTAGTGCGGCAAGTTTTGCAACTATGCGTTCTAGCAACAACATCAATGGCTCTTATTGGATTTATGATCCTAACAATACAGCAACAATATCGGGTACTATTTATTCGGCTTTTAATGCCGGCAGCTTTACTGGTGCACCTACTACATTAACTAATGGCAATAGAATTGCTAGTGGACAGGCGTTCTTTATGCAGCGTACAAGCGGTACAGCTACTGCGGTGAGCAACTTCTTCCAAGCGAGTTATATCATTACCGATCAGCAAGCTGGCTTGTTTAGAACACAAAACAATATACCAGCGTGGACGGGCTTTGTACGCATACGCTACGAGCAAACTAATAATACGTACATTGGCGATGCCATTGTTCGTTATACTGCACCGGGTAGCGATGTATCTAATACACAAGCAACTACTTTCGATGCTATGAGTTTAAATACAGGTAGCAACGTTGTAAATACATGGAAGGGTAGTAACCGTTACAGTATTCAAACACGTCCCGACGATTTTGTTGCAGCCGATACTGTGGCATTAGAAGTTACTGCTAGCAATACAGGTGTTTATCAACTTCGTTTCAGTGAGTTTGAAAATACTGCGAACGATATCTTCTTGCTCGATGCACTCACGAATACCGTGCATAATGTAAAGCAACAGCCATTGTATCCATTTACCGTAAGTGCCGATCCTGCTTCGCAGGGTAGTAGCAGGTTTAAGTTGGTATTTAGAACCAATGCTACCTTACCTGTTAACTTCAGTAGTATTGCAGCCAAGCGTACCGATGATGCTACGGCACAAATTCAGTGGACTGTACCAAGCGATGTTGCTATTCACCAATACACGATTGAACGTAGCAACGATGGTAAGCGTTTCGAAGCTATTGGTAGCATAGCTAGTAAGCAACAACAGCAACCTGCAACCTATCAATTTACCGATGCCAAAGCAACGCAAAGTATGCTATACTACCGTGTGAAAGCTATTGCTGCCAATGGTGCATTCCGTTATAGTGCAGTAGCGAAATTAAATGGTAAGGCGAGCAATGTAGCGGTGCAGGTATATCCTAACCCTGTAACCGATGTGGTAAATGTGGTATTACCAAGTGTTGCGAAAGCT
>DMPB01000075.1:37383-39173 GCA_003456175.1 Chitinophagaceae bacterium
TGCGAAAGCTACGAGCTACCGTATTGTAGATGCTACCGGCAAGGTGGTTGCTACCCAACAAGTACAAGCATTACCGGGTAGTACTTTAACTATTAATGCTGCTACACTTGCCAAAGGTGCTTATTACCTTACCATTGTATTGGCTAACGGCGATACAGCAGCTACCAACTTTGTTAAATAAAATGCGATTATTTTGCGTTAGGTGTGTATTTTTAACACATCTAACGCATCTTTGTAAAGCCATTGAAAATAAATAGCACTCCCATGAAAAAGTTTTTATGCTTGTTAGTAGTAGCGATATCTGTAACAACTATAGCAGTGGCCCAGCCCGACGGTTTCGAAGAGGTAACTGCTTCACAAGATGTTCCTTTAGACGGTGGTGTATCGTTGTTATTAGCAGGTACTGCTGCCTATGGCATCAAGCGTATGCGTAACAAGCAGCAGCGCAAAAAATAGTAACTAAAGGAGGTTATACCTCTTTATAAGCATATTACCTGTATCGTTTGTGTAACAAACGGTACAGGTTTTTTTATGATGTTTCTACACACTTACGTGTACATGTTTGATAAGTTACAACCTTATCCGAATCGGGTTTCAAATACCTTACAGTGTAACATGCAGTACAAAGGTGTTGTATGTTTACAGAGTCCTAGTGAAAAGCTTCATCCAATAAGCACACTACCAATATCCTACATCAGAAAAATCGTGCATGCCTTATTCGGCATAGCTGTACAGCCGTTGGTTATTATTCGGCTTCATTTTTCCAAACAGTAGTACTTGGTAGTTACAAAACAAAGGGTTTGTTGATGTTTGTTTTCATTAGTACAACATACTATCCAACATCCAAATCCGTTTATGAAACAGTTATTTTTAACCCTACCAAAAACAGTAAGCTGGCCGCTACAAAAGTTAACCGTTACAACTGCAAAGCAGCCAACAACAATGCTTAGTACCCATGAACTGTACGAGGCAAAGTTTGAAAAAGAAATAATGGCGCAAGTGAACATGCTTGCCTTACAAGGGGCAACCATTGTTTGTGTACTACTTACCATGGTAGGCGCTGTTGTTACCATGTTATTATAAATAACAGTACTAGGTATAACTTGAAATAAAGGCTCATAAAGTTATATGTAACTGTTGCGAACGACCTTGAAAAATTTTGTGCGACTACACAAACCGTAACCTACGAAACACCGTAACTGTAGTTATAAATGCAACACTAACATAGCATGTTGATTGCTGAGGGATACAGCTAAAAACATATATGTTAAATACTGTTGGAATGGTAACTACATTGAAAAACCATATAAAATCCAATATTGTATGAAGCCGTCAATTCGCTTGATTGTACTGCTCATTGTGGGCATGTTCTTATGCGCCAGAACTGGTGTATTTGGTAAAGAACAAACAAAAAGCTTTACAGAAAATGTAGAAGCTAGTTACGAAGAAATGCAGCCTGGCTTGCATATTACACCCGAAGTAGCATTAGCTATTATTGTAGTAATTGGTATAGCCGCTAGCTTTTTATTCATGGGGCGTTTGAAAGATGAAGATGAAGACGATTTGTGGACTGCACAGCGCCGCAAACGTGTAACACCCATGCGTAAATCTCACATAGCAATGAAGTAGCATATATGCACTAAAGCATTAGCTTTACAATGAGCTGTACTACAAGCCATATAGCACATACAACATCATCATATTTTCATACAACTCAGTTTTAGGAAGAAGGAAGATTAAAAGCGGTAGCTATTCTTAGCAAGCCGCTTTTTCATTTACCGTAAGGTAAT
>DMPB01000075.1:39403-39624 GCA_003456175.1 Chitinophagaceae bacterium
CATTTACCGTAAGGTAATTACCTCAACACTTAAAGCATTTATCGATTTCTATACCATTACAAAGCAGTTGCAAGTATATTGAGGCAAACTTGTGAATATGCAATGTAAGCCTATCGCTTTTTTTGTGAGCCTATTGGTGTGCCTTACGGCAAATGCTCAATCGTTAAGCTATTACCTGCCCACGAATGTTACTTATAACAAAAGTATACCTACGCCCGCCA
>DMPB01000075.1:39841-47663 GCA_003456175.1 Chitinophagaceae bacterium
TAACAAAAGTATCCCTACGCCCGCCAGTGTTATTGGGCATGAAGTAGGTGAGTGGCATGTTACGCATGATAAATTAGTGTACTATATGCGTGCATTAGCAGCAGCTGCACCCGATAGAATTAAATACGAAAAACTAGGCACTACTTACGAAGGCCGTGAGCAGTTAGCATTGATTATTACCAGTAGTAACAATCATAAAAACCTTGAACAAATACGCAAGCAACATGTGCAACTTACCAACGGTACTGCTGCTAAAGTAGATGGTATGCCTGTTGTAGTATGGATGGGTTTTAGCATACATGGCAACGAGAGTAGTGGCTCTAATGCTTCTATGTTATCGGCGTATTATTTAGCGGCTGCACAAGGAGCTTCGGTAGATAGTTTGTTACAACATACGGTGATATTGTTAGACCCAAGTTTTAACCCCGATGGGCTAAACCGTTTTGCAAGTTGGGCAAATACTCATAAAAGTATGACGCCTGTTACCGACCCCGCAGCTCGTGAGTTTAATGAAATATGGCCGGGTGGCCGTTTCAACCATTATTGGTTTGATTTGAATAGAGATTGGTTGCCAGCACAACATCGCGAAAGTCAGCATCGCTTACAACTATTTCATGCGTGGAAGCCGAATATTTTAACGGATCATCATGAAATGGGTAGTAATGCTACTTTCTTTTTTCAACCCGGTGTGCCTTCGAGAGTTAACCCCAATACACCGTGGCAAAATCAAGAGCTTACAGGTGCTATTGCACAGTTTCATGCTAAGTTTTTAGATAGCATTGGTAGCATGTATTATACCAAAGAAGGCTTCGATGATTTTTATTATGGCAAAGGTTCTACTTATCCGGATATTAACGGTAGCGTAGGTATTTTGTTTGAGCAAGCAAGTAGCCGCGGCCATGCACAAGAAACAGATAATGGTGTGCTTACATTTCCTTTCACCATTCGCAATCAGTTTACAACAACCCTTTCTACATTAGCAGCGGCACAGCATTTGCGTACTACCTTGTTACAATATCAAAATAATTTTTATGTACAAGCAATGAACGATGCGAAAGCTGCTGCTACTAAAGCTTACATTATTGGCGATGCTAGCGATAAAGGCAAAACAAAAGCTTTTGTGCAAATGCTATTACGTCATCACATTGAAGTGTATGAAGTGGGTAATTCAGTAAAGCAAGATGGCTTGCAATTCAATGTGGGTAATGCTTACATTGTACCAACCAACCAATCACAATATCGACTCATTAAAACAATATTCGAAAAAAATACCACGTATAAAGACAGTCTTTTTTACGATGTAACTGCATGGACGATGCCTTTAGCTTTCGGTATACCACACGCATCATTGGGTGCGAATTATACCACTTACATGGGTAAGGCAGTCACTCAAATTACACCAGCAGAAGGTAAGTACCTTGCGGTAAATAATGCAGTTGCTTACGCATTTGATTGGACGGAATTTGAAGCACCAAAAGTATTGCAGCAGTTGTTACACAAGGGCTTAAAAGTGAAAGTAGCAACACAACAATTTCAAACCAATACCGCTATTGGAAAAAAGCAATTTAGCTATGGAAGTATTGTAATTCCAGTACAAATTCAATCGATGCCGCATGCTGCCGTACAAGCATTATTACAACAAGTAGCAACAGAAAGTAATGTAACCATTTATGGTTTATCAACAGGTTTTGCAAGCGATGGTATAGACTTAGGTAGCCCAAGTTTAGCTACGGTTAAAAAGCCTAGTGTAATGATGTTTGGCGGTAATGGTACATCGCCTACCGATGTTGGCGAAATTTGGCATTTGTTAGACACACGCTTTCAGCTACCTGTTAGCATTGTTGATGTAGAACGTTTTAATAGTATTAATGCTAGTAGGTACAATGTAATTATTATGCCATCGGGTGGTTATAACACGCTTGATAAGGCAGCACAAGAAAAATTAAAAACTTGGGTAAGTGCTGGCGGTACTTTAATTGCTACAGAAGATGCTACGAAGTGGTTGGCTAACAATGGTTTCACGAAAGTTTTATTTACAAGTGATGAAACCAAACGAGATACCACAGCCAACTTACCTTTCTACTTACGTAGCGATGAAATGAGAGCTAAAGAAATGACAGGCTCACTGTTTGAAGCAACACTTGATACTACGCATCCGCTCTGTTATGGATATACTACATCAACCGTAACAGTTTTTAAAAGTAACACCCTATTTATGGATCAGAATAATAGTCCATACGATAGTCCGGTAATGTACACCAACAACCCTTTGCAAAGTGGTTATGTGTTTAGAGCATATAAAGATAAAATCAAAAATTCTGCTGTTATAAACATTGATAATGTTGGGCGTGGTAGAATCATATCAATGGTAGACAATTTGAACTTCAGAGCATTTTGGTTAGGTACGAGTAAGTTATTTATGAATGCTATTTTCTTTGGAGATGTTACGCGTAATTAAGCATTTACCGTAAGGGTGTAGTATTGGAATTGAATATTACTATGGGGCGGCCGAAGGCCGCCCCATAGTAATTAAAGGCAATAGCTTACGCAAATAAGAAAGCAATATCGTCGGCAGTTAATTGCTTAATAAAGCCAGCATCTTCGGTAATAAGTTCGTCGGCTACACGTTGCTTACGTTGTTGCAGTTGCAGTATTTTTTCTTCAATACTGTCTTTACAAATCATACGATAAGCAAAAACATTTTGTTGTTGCCCAATGCGATGTGTTCTATCAATAGCTTGTTGTTCTGCGGCGGGGTTCCACCATGGATCTACCAAGTACACATAATCGGCTGCTGTTAGTGTTAAGCCTACGCCACCTGCTTTTAAACTTATTAAAAATATCTTTTCTTCGTTTGTTTGCTGAAATTGCTGTACCAAATCCAGGCGTGTATGCGCTGCGGTGCTACCATCTAGATATAAATAAGGTATATCGTATTGTGTAAGCATAGCGGCGATGCGTTGTAACATACCCGTGAATTGCGAGAATACCAATACTTTATGCTGTTGACTATGCAGTTGTATTTCTTGTAGTAAGGCTTCCATTTTAGCAGAAGAAAAACTACCATCGGCATATTCAGGTACAAGTTGCGGTGCATTACAAATTTGGCGTAGCCTAGTTAATGCTTCTAAAATATACATCGTATTTTTTCCTACGCCATCTGTTTGTATTTGTGTTGTTAACTTTTGCTGATAACGTTTTTTTACTTCATCGTACACTGCTTGCTGATCGGCATGCATACGGCACCATAATATACTTTCTGTTTTAGCTGGCAAATCGGTAGCTACTTGTTGTTTGGTTCTTCGCAGTAAGAATGGGTGTAATATTTTCTTTAATTGTTTTGCTTTGTTGGTATCATTGAATTTGTCAATGGGTATACTAAAGTGCTGTGTGAAAAAGGTATGTGTACCCAATAAGCCCGGTTGTGCCCACTGAAACTGACTGTATAATTCGTCGGTATTATTTTGAATAGGCGTACCACTAATTAATAAGCGATTTCTACTTTGTAAAGCATACAAAGCTTTTGTAGCTAATGCATTTTTATTTTTAATACTATGACTTTCGTCGGCAATTACATAACCCCAAGTTTTATGTTGTAGCGTATCAACATCTGTGCGAACAGTACCATAGGTGGTAAGTATCACATGATGTTCACTATTAGTGCTCACTTGCCAATTTCTATTGCTACCGTGATAAATACTGTAACGAATTTCAGGTGCAAATTTTTGTAATTCTGCTTCCCAATTAAACAATAGTGAAGTAGGGCACACCACTAAATGTTGTTCTTGTGGGTAAGCATGTATTAAGTATTGTAGAAAGCAAATGGTTTGTAATGTTTTACCAAGGCCCATATCATCTGCCAAACAACCGCCTAAATTCCAACTATCTAATAAACACATCCATCTGAAGCCAGCTTCTTGGTATGGACGTAATGTTGCTTGTATACCTTGCGGTAAATGAATAGGCTGGTGTTGTTGCGCTAAATATTGTTGCCAAGCAATCTGATGTAATGATGTGTTGTTATTTGCGAGTAATGGTAGTTGCTCTAGCAAACTGAAATGACCTTGGTGTAACGAGATAACATCTTCTTGAACGTTACCTAAGAGAAACAACCAACCATATTGTTGTTGCCAGTTATCGGGAAGTACGCCTAGTGTTCCATCTTCAAGTAGCAATAATTGCTCCTTATGTTGAAATGCTTTTTGTAATGTATTCAGCGCCACTGCCTGTGTTCCAAAATGTACACTAGCAGTTATTTGAATAGTATTATTACTGTTAAGGCGTTCTAATGTAATATTGGGTGTATGTGGGTTGTATTTAAAGTGTTGAAGCTGTGTAAAGCCACTCACTTCAATACCTTCAGATTGCATTGTTCTATAAAACTTAACGAGCCATTGATTTTTTTCGGCCTCTTTAAAAGAAAGGTAACAATAGCCTTGGCTTCCTTGTTGTGCAAAACTTTTATGCGTTGCCTTGATTATATTCCACAGTTGTTGTTCCGTTGGTTTATTACGATGTATAATGTATTGTGTAGTTCCTTCTTGTACTATAAAACTATCAGATGCATTTTCTGGTAGTTCAAATTGCTGATAACTAAATTGTGGTGTAATCATCAAAAAACTATCGTTCAATTCACTCAGTTTAATGCTTGTTGTGGGTAACACATCAATGTGAATTTTTTCAAAAAGTATATCGGCCTGTACTTGATAGTGTTGTTGGAGTGGTAACAGGTGATGTTCGATTAAAAATCCTACATCGTTAGCATGTACTTCAAAATAGCCTTTCGGATACCGAAGTAATACATCAATATCTTTTTGTTCTGGAATAAAAAACTCATTTCTACTTTTCAGTAAACCGCCTATAATAGAAAAATCATTAGGAGGAAATATTGTTTCACCCACCTGCAAGCCAAGCATCAATCTGTATTTGCCTATCGTTGGTTCAACTACTTCAAAATGTAAGCGAGGCACAATGGTACTAATAGCTGCTGGCTTTACTTCACTGGTTGTAATTAGCAGCGGGTCAATAAATTCATAATATAGCGGCATTAAATGCAAGAAGGGTCGCATTTGTTGTAAGCCTTTTAAAATATAGCGTTGCTTTGCTAACAATAATGCTTGTTCATCGGTAATATGAAGTGTTTGTAAGTGTAGTTGAATACTTTCTTGTGTAAGTTGTTGTAAGTAGTAAAATACACCTTGCGGTAAATATTTGAAATCTGCTTTTAAGTTACTTTGTTGTAGTGGAATTGATTTTAATGCAAATGTTTTTGCATTCTCTTGAATCAATAATTTTTTGATTTGAATATTATTTGGCTTTCTAATATCTAACAATAAGCCAGCGGTGGTTCTAAGTTTTGTTGCCATACATTGTTCGCAAAGAGTGCAAGATTACGAAAGCTTATAGTAGTACCCATAAAAAACAGCGATAGTAATTACTACCGCTGTTATCATTTACCGTAAGGTAATATTATTTAGTACTTAAAGCCCAATCAAAGAAAGTATCAACATCTTTTTTGAATTGTATCATATCTGGAATATTGATGTAATACATGTGTCCGGAATTATAGAAATAGTGTTTCACGTTGCTTTGTAATTCTGGGCGTAAAAACATGTGTGCTACATCGTACTTAGCTGTGAAATAGGGAGTTGCAAAATCGTAATAACCACTTCCAACATACACTTTTAGTGCAGGGTTTTTGTGCATAGCATCGCGAAGGCTTTCTGCTACATTTAAAAACTGGTTTTGAACGTTGTTATAGTTCCAAGGGTACACGCTGCCAAAAATATTGTAGGGCTTTTCTTCTTTAAAATTTAAGTGTTTTTGAAAGTAATCGTTCATAGCACTTGTAAAAGGGCCATCAATATTGGTAAAGGAAGGGTCGTAGCTTACGTTTTCACCGGCATCATCTAAATCTCTACCAGTAAAGCGGGCATCTAACCTGCCAATGGTTAAGCCATCAGTTCTGCGTAATTCTTTATAAAATCTATTTTCTTCAACACGCAAATTAGCTTGTAGAATATAAGCTTTGCTTAAGCCTGTGTAATAGCTCATTTTTGCTGCTATTTTTTCTTTTTCTGCAGGTGTAAGCCAATCGCCTTTTAATAATGCAAGGGCATATTCATTCATCGCAAAGGCTTCGCTTTCTTGTAACGCCTTTTGTAAATTTTGCTGCAATTCAGGGGCTAATTTTTTGTGATACCAAGCGGCGGCAGTATACGATGGTAGGTATAATGCTCTCGGCAAATCGTTGCCTACGTAGTAATCGTTAGTGCCGAAATTAAGTACAGGAGATATTAAGAAAATACCATTGATATAAATACGATAGCTATCTTGTAAGAATTTTGCTAAGCCCGAAGCTCTAATGGTGCCATAACTTTCGCCTGCTAAAAATTTAGGTGAACCCCAACGTTCGTATTTACTTAAGAAGCTTCTGATGAAATTTCCAACACTCTGCACATCTTCTACATAACCATGAAATTGCTTGGGGTTTTCGCCACTTACTGCTCTACTAAAACCAGTTGCAACAGGGTCTATAAATACCATGTCGCTTTTATTAAGCCAGCTATATTCATTGTCTATAATATCGTATGGCGGTGCCGTTGCTGTACCATCATTTTCAAGCTTTACACGTTTAGGGCCTAAAGCACCCATGTGTAACCACACCGATGACGAACCTGGCCCACCATTAAAGGCAAATGTAACCGGACGTTTTGCAGCATCTTCACCATCTTTTCTGTAGTAAGTGAAAAATACTTTTGCAATCGTTTTGCCAGTATCATTTTTTAAATCTAAGTAACCCGTATGCGTAGTATATGCAATTGCTTTGCCAGCTACTGTATTAGTGCCTTTACTCACTGTAGCAGTAATACCAGTAGGTACTATTTCTACCGTTGTTTTTGCTACATTAGGTTGTGCCCAAACTTGTATGCCGTAGCAACAACTTAAAATAAATAATAATTGTTTCATATAGTATCTGTATTATGCTTGTAAGATAATTGATTGTAACATCTGAAATACAGTGTATCAAAATCCTGCGGCGAAGTTTTATGTTCGTTAGGTAATTACAACTATTTATGCACTACAATGTTATCATTACATGGAATTACAACACATAGATAAAGTTACCATTGCTAGTTGGGATCGTTTCTATAGAGCCAATGCTATCAATGCTTTGGTAGGTGTTAAACCTGTTAGTTTAATTGGCACTATTAGTAACGCTGGTACACCCAATGTAGCAGTTTTCAGTAGTATGGTACACTTAGGCAGTAACCCTGCTTTAATAGGTTATATCAATCGTCCGCGAGCCGCCGCACCCGATACCTTGGCAAATATTGAAGCAACTGGTGTGTACACCATTAATCATATTCATGCATCGTTTGTAGCGCAGGCACATCAAACAAGTGCTAAATATCCATCAGAGGTAGATGAGTTTGAGGCTGTTGGTTTAACGCCCATTTACCGTAAGGGTTGTGTAGCCCCATTTGTGCAAGAGAGTATGTTGCAATATCAATTACAGTTAGTTGAAATAGTTCCTATTCAACACAATGGTACTTTTCTGGTGATTGGTAGTGTTGAAAATATTTGGTTACCGCATAATGTATTGCAAGCCGATGGATTTATAGACGTTGCGAGTATAGGTACTATAAGTAGTGCGGGTAACGATGCGTACTACACCACGCAATTATTGCAACGTTTTGCATATGCTAAACCATAAAAAAGAGCAACATTTATTGTTGCTCTTTCACTTGCTATTATAGCCACCTTACGGTAAATGCTTATTCACCTTCGATACGGGATGATTTTTTATGATAGCCTTTAG
>DMPB01000161.1:0-3861 GCA_003456175.1 Chitinophagaceae bacterium
CCATTGGTGTGTGGAGTTAAGCTAGGACAAATAGTGCCAGCAGTACCGGTACCTGTAATGTGTATTTGCTGTTGCCAGCTCGTATCAATTCGGGCTGTTACAGCACTTGAAAGAAAAATATTACGCCTGCGACCTGCTGGCAAGATGCGTTGTACTGTAACATCGCCAGAAACAGAACTCCCCGTGGATAAAGCCCCAATACTTCCCCCTGAACCAATGATAAGTCTACGATTAGTGGCAACATTTTGATCAGTAGTAGAAAATGTCAGACGCCCATTTAATGTTGTATTTCCATTACTAGAAAAACTTGGGCTTTTTCCAGTGCCCGTCGTTGCAAATTCTAGCTCTGGGACATTTATTGTTATAGAACTTTCGGGTGTCGTACTACCGATGTTTGTAAATGTCCATGGAGTGTTAGATCGAGCATAAATGAGCTTTGTACTAGCATTAAATACAAGATTAGTGCTTGTAGCCGCTGAAACACTACTAATAGCACTTTGCCCTTGTAAACGCACTGTAACATTACTTCCAAAATTAATGGTAATATTTCCAGAGGCTGTTGGTGTACCACTAGTTCTGATATCATTTACAGCAAAGAAGGTGCCGGGTGAAGTTCCATCTATCGTTATATTAACACCACTTCTTTGAATATTAATAGCGTTGAAGTAATTATTAGTTGGAGAAGTAGTGGGCAGATCAGAAAAACGCAGGGTCAAATCGCTACCCGTACCTACACCAATAACAATAGCAGGTGTTACAGTGGGCATGGTTGCACCAACAGAGAGTGTACCTGTTCCCGTTACAACTCCACTTCCACCAGTTCCACCTATCGTAAAATTTCTGGTACTACCTGAACTACCATTAGGTAAAATGAGCTTAGAGGTTCCTAATAATGATAGCGAATCAACAACTGTGAAATTACAGGTACCTGCTACAGTGTAAGTAATACCCGTATTAAGCTCGAATTTATGAATCTGCAGTGTAGGACCCGCAGCGCCGCCAGAAATATCAACGTTCAACCCATTTGTACCTACGATTACTTTACCAGTACCAGTCATATTCAATCTTGGGCTTGTTGGCGTTGGACTACCAGGTGTTATCGGATTAACAAAAACAATTGAACCTCCCAGATATACTGGGTTACCACCATTTGCTAAGGTACCTGTTCCTGTTGTGTATGTTAGGTTAATGCCACTACTACCAATATTAATGCCAGCAGTAGCAGTACCAGAAAGAGTAATACTAAATGCTGTAGTTATACGAATACCCTGTACATTCACATTGGCATTGGCAACAGATACGGTTAAGTTAGCAGCAGGACTAAATACCGCTACATCATTATCGGTCGGTACAAACCCGCTAGACCAATTAGTACCAACATTCCAAGATGCACCGCTAGTGCCAGTCCATAAGATGTCGGCAGCAAAAGAATGAATACAAGCTAACAAGGCAATGAACCCTAATACAATTTTTCTCATACAAACAATCGTTTTAAAGTGTGCAAGCCACTTATAGAACCTAAAGTTGCTATGTTTAGGTACTTGTTTGCATGCTGCCATTGGCCTTTTTCTACGCAACCGGTTTCGAAAACCTGTAATACTAATAAGGCCCACATCAAATGATGTGGGCCTTATTAATGCTGAGTTCTATTATCATTTACGTAAGTAAAATTATCCTACTTGCATGCTTACTTTTCCTTCTTTTAGTGCTTTACGACGCTCCATTTCTTTCTTAATTAATCCGAGTTCTCTACCACTCTGTCCACTTACACTACTGTTTTCCTGTGCTCTCCGCATTAGGTAGGGTATCACATCTCTAATAGGACCAAAAGGTAAATACTTACTTACACTTGCACCAGCTTTTGATAAGTTGAATGTAATATTATCACTCATACCATACAACTGCGAGAAGTGTAAGTGTTTATGGCGTAATGAAAGCCCTTTATCAGTTAGTAGTTGCGCTGCCAATAAACTGCTTTGCTCGTTATGCGTGGCTACAATAGTGGCAATATTATCAATATGCTCTACACAATAAGTAACAGCTGCATTATAATCGTTGTCGCAAGCTTGCTTATTTGGCTGAATAGGACTAGGATAGCCTTTTTGTTGCGCCCTAGCACGTTCTTTTTCCATATAAGCACCACGTACTAATTTAACGCCAAGTATAAATGAACGTTGCTTTGCAATAACATGGCTCATTTTTAAAAACTGAAGCCTATCGTGTCGGTACAACTGGATGGTGTTATATACTATGGCCTTTTCTTTATTGAATGCTTCCATCATTTCCATAGTGAGCCTATCGATAGGATCTTGAATCCAACTTTCTTCGGCATCTACTAATACCGCTACGTTGGCATTTGCTGCTGCCTCGCATATGCGATACATACGATCACATACACGATCCCACTCTTCGTTCTCTGCTTCGTTGGCATGTATACCACTTCGTAATCTTGGTGCTTCGTTTAACTTTTGCAGTAATGCAAAACGAGCCAACCCAGTTACTTTAACACTTACAAAAGGAATATTTTGTTGCTTGCCAGCGTATTCTATTACGCGTATAAACTCTTGCGTAGCATGTTCAAAATTGGCTTCACCTTCTTTACCTTCTACACCATAATCTAAAATAACATCTACACCAAACTCGCTTAGCTGCCGACCAACATCTGCTGTTTCTTCTAAAGTTTCGCCACCAACAAATTGTTTGAAAATGGTGTTACGAATAATACCATGTACGGGTAAGCCCGTTTTCATAAAAAAAGGAGTAAGACGTGTACCAATTTGTACGAACCAAGGATAATCCATGGTTTTGAACAAAAAATTAGCCTTACTAAGCGCTTTATCGCTTTTGTAAGCAAATGCAACCTCGGTGTTATCAAATGAAATATTCATACTAACAGTTGTAAGCTTTTGCGAATATCGGGAATCCCTAGTTACCAACCTCTAGTAACCTTTAATTATTCACAAAAATGGAGCCAAAGAATTAGAGTTACCAACAATTAACGTCTGTAACCGTACATACGTTCAACATCTTGAACAATTACTTCCATAGCGGCGTCGGCTCCTGTACTGTTATAAGATTGCTTCAAACTACTACCAAATACAAAAGCTACACTTTGCCAAAAAACGGCCGAGAAATGCCCTTTGTATTCATCTACGATTTCGTAACAATTATTACCAGTTTCTCTACAAATGAGCTTCATAAGCACCTTACCTTGATATACAGATAGGTTTTTCAACTTGTCGGTAAACTGGCTTTTAAGTTCCTTTTCTTTTGCGTGAATAATGGCTTTACGCTTCTTTTTATCGGTAACACCAATAAGCTGGGCATTGATTTCGTTCATGGTTTTTCCGGCAGCTTTAGCATACGGATACGTTACATAAATGGCATTACGAAGTCGCGTCCACTCGGCATGGTATTTACGCCACTTTTCGTTCATATGACCATCTACCCAAACAGGCTCCAGCCATCCACAGGGAATGGTATCGCCGTTTGGTTCAATGCAAGCATTCACTTTAATAGTATCGTAAGGGCCTGGTGGTTGTGCGTGTGCATTTACGTAAGTGCCCACAACACCTAGTATTAATAAAACGACAATATGGATTGGTAGCTTCAACATTGGCGATACAAACACGTTACAACCGAATCAAATGTAAAGTTATACGTACCAATGTTAGCAATTTTATAAAGTATACTTACGTAAATGATAACTATTGCCGAAACAAAATACTAATGCGATAACCTTCCGTAATGCCTTTATATCTATCAAGTTGCAATTCTATATAGCGCTTTTGTGGTTTATCAAAATCGGTATTACGAACAAATGTGATGCTACTCACCTTTCCTTGCTGCACTTTGTCAAAG
>DMPB01000161.1:4034-6343 GCA_003456175.1 Chitinophagaceae bacterium
AAGCAATACACAAAAGCTTTACCAAGACTTGCTTTAATATTGTTCAACGCATTGTTGTACTCAAATTCGGCATTGGGCAGGTCGGTAAAGGTTTTGTCGAACACCAGCATAGGCTTACCAACACTATCTTTTGTAACTAAGGCATCAAATCCGGGCAGCAACTGCTGCACGTCGGGTGCCACAGCCGATGTTTCAAAACGTTGTACTACCCGCCTGAAATTGTGCGAGAAAATATTACTCGATAATGGATCATTTTTAGGAATCCAGAAATAAAATGCTGGTTCCCAACCATTTACCCGTAAGGTAACTAACCAAGTACTTGCTGTAAAACGCTGTAATTGCAAGCTAGCGTTGTAATAAAAGAACCCGCTTGGTAGCATATACCCAATACGCTGTTCTTTCACAACACTTGTATCATTGGCTGTGCTGTCGGCAGTTCGCACCATCATTCGCTTGCCTAAACTGCTGGTAATTTGTTGCGATATTTTTACAAAAGCGGCCTCAGCGTCTTCATAGCTACTGCATTTAGCAAAATGTAATACTGCCTGATACTTAAAAGCTGAATTGTTAACCGTAATAATTTTAGTTTCAATAGCATTGGGCACATACACTTTTAGCCGATACACTTTGCCAGCAGGTAGTAACCTTGCGGTAAATGTTCCACCTCGGCTTTGCTTAAAATCATTAGAAGCATCGTTGAAAATATCAATCAAAGCATTGCCAAGCTTATTCTTATTAGGATAAGTGATGGTGTATTGAGCCGATAGTAATATCGAAATACTCAATAGCAGTAGGGTTATAATGCAACAACGCATTTTCATCTGAACAAGAGTTAGTGGGCAATGGATAGGGGGTCAGATGATGTGTTACAAATGTACTACTTGCCAAATGCTTTTACAAAGTCGCTTACAAAATAACTTAAAAGTTTACCCATAGAATCGTTTCTGCGGCTATCTACCAATTGTGCTGCAGCCTCGGCAATATGCAAATAGGCCACTTTTGCGGTACTGGCAGCATAATGAATGTACTGCCTAGCATGATTGGGTAGCACGCCCACAGGACTAACAGCACTGCTTAGCGTGTTTTGTATGCTATCAGCATCTAACTCTATACCACAATAAGTATCGGAAGTGAAGCCTACCGCATGTTCTACAGCTTGTATAAAGCTTCGCTTGCCATGCAAGAAAATATCTTCGAAAGTAATACAATCAAAAAAAGGATTATTAACGATATCTAACCAACTATTCTGAGGAATGTAGTTTTCATGCAGGCCTACCACGCAGTATTTCTGTAAATATCCATCATCGTCTGCATATCGGAATGGGTTACCGCTATGGCGACCTTCAGCAGGCCTATAATCGGCATGAGCATCTAAATTGATTGCATTAATTTGAGCTAATGGAATAACACCCGCTTTATGTAAGCCTTTTGCAGCACCTTTAATACATGGATAAGCATTGTTATGCCCGCCGCCGATAATAATTGGTATTTTTTTATACTGACAAATCAATTTTATCATAGGCTCTAAAGCTTCATCAATAGTATGAACAGCATGGCGATAGGCTTCTATTTTTTCTTCTACCGTTTTAGCATTCACTTCTATCACGCTATTGAAATCGCTAAAGTCAAAATGCCCAGCTACAAGTACATTATCGCCACCAAAAAAATCGTTACTCTGAATGTTTAAAAAACTCTTCAAAAAAGGCACCCAAACTGTGTCAGCACCTCCAATGCCGTAATTACCTCTCACACCAATATCTTCAGGTACACCAATTAACACAAACAAAGCATTGCTAGCAGCAATAGAAGCTTCAATATGTTGAGGGTCGTTTAATACCTGTACGCATTCTCCCAATTTGGTTTCAAATCGACGGATTTGTGTATGTGCTAAAACATCGGCTTTTGTATAAACTTTGAAATATTGCATAATCGTTGGTTGAAAGCTAAATGTAAGCATAACATGGTAACATTAATGATACAAGTAGTTCATTTACGTAAGTAGCATAGTAATTCATGACATTTCCACATTGCGAGAAGCCTGCTAATCAGTAGCTGCAAGGCTTTTATATTTGCCAACTATGGCAAAAGCGGCAGCCGAAACGCCTTTGATGCAACAGCACAAGGCCATCAAACAAAAATATCCCGATGCAGTACTACTGTTTCGGGTAGGCGATTTTTATGAAACTTTCGGACAAGATGCTATTACGGCTAGTCAAGTATTGGGTATCACCCTTACGAAGCGCAACAACGGTGCTGCTAGTAGTAGCGAACTTGCCGGATTTCCGCATCATGCACTAGACACCTACTTG
>DMPB01000161.1:6552-6958 GCA_003456175.1 Chitinophagaceae bacterium
ACTAGACACCTACTTGCACAAACTTGTAAAGGCAGGCTATCGTGTTGCTATTTGTGATCAATTAGAAGATCCAAAACAAGCGAAAGGCATTGTAAAACGTGGCGTTACTGAAATGCTTACACCGGGTATTGCCACTAACGATAAGCTACTTGAACATAATACCAACAACTTTTTAGCAGCTGTACATTTTGAAGAAAATACACTTGGGTTAGCTTTTTTAGACATTTCTACAGGTGAGTTCTTTGTAGCACAAGGTAATCAGGAGTATGCCGATAAACTTTTGCAAAGTTTGAAACCTGCTGAGGTAATTTTTCAAAGAAATTACCAGAAGCAATTCAAAGAATGGTTTGGCTTTAAATTCTATACTTATGCGTTAGATAGTTGGGTATTCGATGAGGCCTATGCT
>DMPB01000161.1:7186-11280 GCA_003456175.1 Chitinophagaceae bacterium
ATTCGATGAGGCCTATGCTACTGAAAGCTTATTAAAACATTTTCAAACCCACAGTCTTAAAGGGTTTGGCGTAGATAACATGAAAATGGGCCTGATTGCAGCAGGCGCTATTTTGCATTATTTGAAAGATACGGAGCACCCGAACCTACAACACATTACTACGCTGCAACGTATAGAACAAGACGACTACCTATGGATGGATCGGTTCACCATTAGAAACTTAGAACTTTTAGGCAATGGCACAACCGACGGGCACAGTTTACTACAAGTGATGGATAATACCGTAAGCCCCATGGGAGCTCGTATGCTTCGCCGATGGCTCGTATTACCGCTCAAGCAGCTTGCGAAAATTCAAGAACGTTTAGGTGCCGTACAATACTTCATTACTAACACTAACGAACGGCATTTATTACAACAAGCTATTAAAGCATGTGGCGATATTGAACGCTTAGCCAGCAAAGTGCCTACTAAAAAAATCAATCCAAGAGAGGTATTGCAACTAAGCAAAGCATTAGAACAAATTACCATCATTAAAAATATTTGCAGCAATGCAAGCAATATCTACTTACAACGACTTGGCGATAATCTGAATCCATGCAATACCATTGCCAATCAAATTATTGCACAACTACACGAAAGCCCTCCTATAGCCATTCAAAAAGGTGATGTTATTAAAGCGGGTGTGCATGAAGATTTAGATACCTTACGGCAAATAGCTACCGGTGGTAAAGATTACCTACTTACCATGCAGCAACGCGAAGCCGATGCAACCGGTATCTCTAGTTTAAAAATTGGATTCAATAATGTTTTCGGCTACTATTTAGAAGTAACCAATAGCCATAAAAACAAAGTTCCTGATAACTGGATTCGCAAGCAAACACTTGCTAATGCAGAACGCTATATTACACCAGAACTAAAATCGTATGAAGAAAAAATTACAGGTGCCGAAGAAAAAATACTAGCCATTGAGGCACAACTTTTTGAAACCTTAGTATTGGCATTACAAGATTATTTGGCCGCCATTCAGTTAAATGCACAAGTACTCGCAACAATCGATTGCATTGCCGCATTTGCCGATAATGCAATTCGTTTTAATTATTGCCAGCCTTCCGTACACGATGGCTTAGCACTCGATTTACAAGCATGTAGGCATCCTGTAATTGAACGCCATTTGCCGCCAGGCGAATCGTATATCAGTAACGACATTCATCTTTCTAACGAAGCACAACAAATTATAATTCTCACTGGTCCTAACATGAGTGGTAAGAGCGCCATTTTACGCCAAACTGCATTGGTAACACTTATGGCACATATGGGCAGCTTTGTTCCTGCCACTAAAGCAAGCATTCCATTGACCGATAAAATTTTCACCCGTGTTGGTGCCAGCGATAATTTGAGTGGTGGCGAAAGCACCTTTATGGTTGAAATGAATGAAACAGCAAGCATCATTAATAATATTAGTGAACGTAGTTTGATTTTATTAGATGAAATTGGGCGTGGCACTAGCACTTACGATGGCATTTCAATTGCTTGGAGTATTGTAGAGTTTTTGCATCAATCGGCAATGGCACCTAAAACATTATTTGCCACGCATTATCACGAACTAAACACACTTGAAGAATTGTTGGCAAGGGTTAAGAACTACCACGTTACCAATAAAGAAATTGGCAATAAAATCATCTTTTTACGCAAGTTGGCTCCTGGTGGCAGCACACATAGTTTTGGTATTCATGTTGCACGCATGGCAGGTATGCCGCCCTCGTTAATACAACGAGCTAATGAAGTACTTGCCTTGTTAGAAGCACAACGTGGCGAGCATACCAACGATAGCCTTACGGCAAATGAAAACGCACCAACTACCACAAACCTTTTGCCTGCACTACAAAGGGCAGCACAGCCGCAAATGCAATTGAGCATCTTTGATGCCCATAGCGAAACATTTCAAAAAATGCGAACTATGCTTGAGCGTATTGATATCAATAGACTTACACCAGTAGAAGCGTTGATGAAACTGAACGAAATCAAAAGTTTACTACATTAATAAAAAAGGCGAACTATGTAGTTCGCCTTTAATTTTTTGTATTCAAAAATTACCATTTAACGTTATACGTTACCGATGGTATCACCGGAAACAAACTCACTTGTTTTGCTTGTACTTTTAGGGTTCCGTTAGCAGGGTTACCCTCTTGATCAAAGTAATAGAAATATGGGTTTTGACGACTGTACAAGTTATAAATACTGAACACCCAACTAGCTTTATATTTACGTTCTTTTTTAGGCTTTGGTGTATATGTAGCCGAAACGTCTAAACGATGATACGAACGCATCCTATTGGCATTGATACGGCTATACTCTTGTGTTAACACACCTTCTTGAAAATAAAATCTTTCTGGCAGGCTAATAGCATTACCAGTACCATATACAAATACGGCTCCTAACTTCCATTTACCCGTAAGGGCATAATTAGCAACAATGCTTGCATCGTGTCGGCGATCGAACTTACTTGGGTACTTTTCACCAAAATTCAAATCGGGGAAGCGGCGCCAAGTATAACTTAATGTATAACCTACCCAACCCGTTAAGCGGCCTTTAATTTTATTCACAAAAAATTCTGCTCCGTAGCTCCACCCTTTACCAAAAACGAACTCTTCTTCTGGGTCGCGTAGGCTTGGTGTATAACCTTCTCGATATTCAATTTGATTATCCATGCTTTTGTAATACAACTCTACACTCGTTTCAAACATATTATTTTTAAAATTTCTAAAGTAACCTATGGCATACTGCCATGAAATTTGCGGCTGTACTCTTAACGTACTTGGTACCCACAAATCGGTTGGTAATGTTGTACCTGCGTTACTCACCAAGTGTATAAACTGTAGATTACGTGTTACTGCAGCTTTAATACTACTAACATCGTCAATAGCATATCGCAAGGTTGCTCTAGGCTCTAGTCCACCATAGGTTTTCACTGTTTGTCCTCTCCCATACACCGTGCTATCTACCCTATTACCATTAGCATCGTTTTTATAATGGGTATAACGCCCAACTTGCTGAAACACACTATAACGCAAGCCATAATTGAGCTTAATTTTTTTACTTACTTCCCAATCGTCTTGTACATATACACCATATTCTAATGCATACTTGTTATTGGTATTTAAAGGGTTGAACTGTATAGTATCTTGACTGCCACTCGTTATATTGGGGAAAAAAGTATGATAGGTAAAAATACCTCCAAACTTTAGTTTGTGTTGTGGACTAGCATACCAATCGAAATCGGTTTTGGCAGTCCAATCTCTTATACCACTACTTAATTTAAACTTGAAATCGTTTTGAATACCAGTGAATTGAAATTTATAATCGTTATACACTAAGGTTAAGTTATTGAACAGCTTTTTATTAAATACGTGGTTCCAGCGTACCGTAGCGGTACTATTACCCCAAGGCACATTCACTTCAAAGCTTTGCCTAGCATTTTTAAAATCAAATACATCTCTACCAAAGTAGCCACTTACGTAAATACGGTCTTTCGGACCAACAATCCAGTTCATTTTGGCATTCAAATCGTAGAAATAATAGCCGCTACCATAAAACTCACTACTCTTTGGAATAAAAGGTTTTGCTAACACATCTATATATGTTCTACGAGCCGAAATCATATAACTGGCCTTTTGCTTTTTCAAGGGGCCCTGAATACTCAAGCGACTTGCAATTAATCCTATACCAGCATCAACCTCCGTTTTGTTGAGATTACCTTCTTTCATAGCAACATCTACTACGCTACTCAAACGCCCTCCATACTGTGCGGGCATGCCACCTTTAATAAGGCTTACATTTTTAATGGCATCGGCATTAAATACACTAAAAAAACCAAATAAATGACCTGTGTTATACACCACTGCATCATCTAACAATATCAAATTTTGGTCAGGACCGCCACCGCGAACATAAAAACCGGCATTACCCTCTCCAGCATTACGAACGCCGGGCATAAGCTGCAGCGTTTTAAGAATATCAACCTCACCAAAAATTACGGGCACTTCTTTAATACGATCAATACCCAACTCAACCTTACCCATTTGTGCCGCTTTAAT
>DMPB01000151.1:0-3133 GCA_003456175.1 Chitinophagaceae bacterium
TGAAGTACAGTTGGTAACAGTACAGGTACGCTTGTTTCAAAGAGCCACCAATACCACTACTAACAGGCATCCATACAACACTTTTGCTATCGAAAAAAGATTCCCAACCGGTTGGACTAAAACAGATGTGCTTGGCTTAGCCATTGAATTGTTCTTAAAAGGCTATACGGTCAAAGAAAATAGTTATCACACACCTATAGAAGCTGTTGCATAATGGTTTTGCGTTAGTTTTGTTTGTACAAACACATAGCGTTTTGAAATCTATTTTAACTGCATCGCAAATTGATATTACCTTACATAGGTTGGCTCATCAAATTTTTGAGCAGCATCCACAACTGAGCAACACAGTTATTATTGGTTTGCAGCCGCGGGGCATTTACGTAAGTGATAAAATCGTGCAACTACTACACGGCATGTTGCCATCGGCAGAAAAAGTACCTTACGGTAAATTAGATATTACATTTTATCGTGATGATGTTCGCAAGCAAATTCATATTCCGAACCATACCAATATCAACTTTTCTATCGAAAATAAAAATGTGGTTTTGATAGATGATGTTTTGTGGACTGGCAGAACCATAAGAGCAGCTTTTGATGCACTGTTAGATTTTGGAAGACCAGCCAAAGTAGAATTATGCGTACTCATAGATAGAAGATTTAGTAGAGAATTCCCAATCATGCCCACTTATATTGGAAGAACTATTGATACGCAACCCAATCAGAAAGTATTGGTTCGTTGGCCTAACGAACAAGAAGGTGCTGTATGGCTTGCCGATGGAACAGAATAGTACACCAAATTTGTAGTATATTTTTTTGGATGCAATTACACAGTCCCTTACTTTAGCAACATGCAACAAACTATGTCTTTTAACAGCCGTTATTATTACTGGTACTTTAGTACGAGTAGCCCGGTTGTATTGTTGCATGAACAGAACTAAATTTCTAAAACATTCAATAAATCTAAATCCCGGGCTAACAAGCTCGGGATTTTTTAGTTATGGATAATGTAACTGTTGCAATACAAGGCTTTGAAGGTAGCTTTCACGAAATGGCAGCTCGTAGCTTTTTTGGTAAAGAAGTTGCCATTCAACCTTATGCCACTTTTAGAGAAGTTGCACAATGGGCTGCAAGCGAGTATTCGAATCAAGTTAGTGTAATGGCTATTGAGAATTCTATAGCCGGAAGCATATTGCCTAATTACTCATTGTTACAGCAATATCAATTAAATATAATTGGCGAGGTGTATCTACACATCCACCAACACTTGTTGGTGAACAAAGGTGTGCAATTGCAACAAATTCAAGAGGTGCATAGTCATCCGATGGCATTGTTACAGTGTATGCAATTTTTAGAGGCTTATCCATTTAAACTTATAGAAACTGCAGATACAGCCCTTAGTGCAAAACAGTTACAAGCTTCTGGAAGTACTACACATGCAGTAATTGCAAGTAAGCTAGCAGCAGAACTTTTTAATCTCGAGGTACTTGCTCCAAACATTCATACCATGCGTAATAATTACACCCGTTTTTGGGTATTAGCCGCCAATGGAAGTACTGCTGTGAATAATACTGCCAACAAAGCGTCATTACAATTTGAAGTAGCACATACCATTGGTAGCCTGGCTACATTACTTACGCAAATGGCATCGCTAGGCCTTAATGTAAGTAAGTTACAAAGCATGCCAATTCCAGGAACTGCATTTAGTTATATGTTTTATGCCGATGTTGAATTTGAAACTATACAAATATTACAAGCAGCACTACCAACCTTAACACAAGCTGCTGCACACTTACAAGTGCTAGGTATTTACCATAACAATAAACACACTATTGAAGTATGATAGCCGTTGCTAACCGCCTACAGCATATTGGTGAATACTATTTTTCTCAAAAGCTGCGAGAAATAGAAACCCTGCGCCAACAAGGAGCCGATATCATTAATTTGGGCATTGGAAGTCCAGATTTGCCACCACATCCTGATGTAATTGCTGTGTTACAACAAGAAAGTAACCAACCGCATCAACACGCATATCAATCATATAAAGGTGTAGCTGCACTAAGAACTGCTATTGCACAATGGTATAAAACAACGTATGATGTGGTTGTTAATCCCAATACAGAAGTGCTGCCGTTAATAGGCAGCAAAGAGGGTATAGTTCATGTATGCATGACCTATTTAAATCCGGGTGATATTGCTTTAGTTCCCAACCCTGGCTATCCTACTTATGGCGCTGCAGTACAACTTGCTGGTGCAACGGTAGATTATTACGATATCCTTACGGTAAATGATTATCAACCCGATATTCATGCTATTGAAAAACAGTTTCAAGCACATAAAGGCAAGGTTAAAATTTGTTTTGCCAACACGCCGCATATGCCTACAGGTACAACATTACAGCCAGCAATTGCTTCTGCACTCGTTGCTTTGTGCAAGCGTTATCATGTGTTGTTAGTACACGATAATCCGTACAGTTGCATACTTAATAATCAACCCACTAGCTTTCTTCGTTACGATGTTGATAAAGAAGTAGTAATAGAATTAAACAGTCTTAGCAAAAGCCACAATATGGCTGGTTGGCGTGTTGGTATGGTAGTAGCACATGAAACACATATCAATAATATTTTACGATTTAAAAGTAATATGGATAGTGGTATGTTTTTGCCAGTACAATTAGCCGCAGCAAAGGCATTGACCCTTGATGCAAGTTGGCAACAATCACTCAACGAGGTGTATGCGAAAAGGCAACAAATAGCAATACAGATATTTGATGCAATGCAAGTACAATATAATAAGCAACAAGTAGGTATGTTTCTTTGGGGGCAGGTACCCAAGGTGTACGAAAGTGGTTATGCTATGAGTAATGCATTGCTTTATAATAAGCATGTGTTCATTACACCCGGCGGCATATTTGGTAGTAATGGCAACAATTATGTTAGAATAAGTTTATGTAGTAACGAAACTATTTTGAATCAAGCATTAGAGCGTATAAAAGCATGACAGTAGCTGTAATTGGTCTAGGATTAATCGGAGGTAGTTTGTGCTTGCAATTAAAGCATCATCAACTAGCGCAAAAGCTTATAGGTGTTGATACAAATGAGCTACATCAACAACAAGCAATACAACATGGCTTAGT
>DMPB01000151.1:3373-13487 GCA_003456175.1 Chitinophagaceae bacterium
ACATGGCTTAGTTGATGTTTGTACTACTTTACAACAAGCAATATCAGAAGCTACCGTAATTGTTATTGCAACGCCTGTGCATAGTGCAGTAGCATTGTTGGATATTATCATGCCGGCAATACAGCAACATCAGTTAGTTTTCGATGTAGGTAGTACCAAGCATGCTATTGTAGCTAAAGCTAACAACTTGCCTAACCGCAATCGTTTTGTGGCAACACATCCTATGTGGGGTACAGAATTTAGCGGGCCATTAGCTGCTACCTTACAATCATTTGCCCGTAAGGCAGTAGTTATTTGTGATGCATCGAGTTCTGATATTGATGCTGTTACTATGGTTCAGCAATGGTATGTGCAATTGGGTATGCATATTGTATACATGAATGCGTTAGCTCACGATGAACATGTCGCTTATGTGAGTCATATTTCACATATAACTTCATTTGCATTGGCTAATACAGTTTTAGAAAAAGAAAAAGAAGAAGATACCATTTTTGAATTAGCAAGTGGCGGTTTTGAAAGTACGGTGCGTTTGGCAAAAAGTAATGCTGCTACTTGGCTTCCGATTTTTCAACAAAATAAAGATTATGTACTCGATGCTTTGAATGAGCACATGACGCAGCTTCGAAAATTTAAAGCTGCTTTAGAGAAAGAAAATTGGCCGTATTTATTTGAATTAATGAATGCAGCTAACGATATTAATAGGGTGCTTACAGCAAAGCAAAATGCTTAAAAGGCTGTATTACAGTATCTTTTTCAAGTTCTTTGAGGTTTTGTTATGATATATTTCTCTTAGTGTAATCCCTTACGGGTAAAGGATTGTAGCGAATGTCACTGTAGCTGGTGCTGCGTTTTTTAGCGATGTTAACATATAAAAACGGCTATAATAAGGTAACTTTGCATAAATTTTTATTTGGAATGACAACAACAACGACCACTTTTGCGGCGTTAGGTTTAGCAGAACAGTTGGTACAGGCTACCACAGATTTAGGATTTGTACACCCCACAGCGATACAGGAAAAGGCGATTCCGGTGTTGCTTAGCGGCACCAAAGATTTTATTGGACTCGCTCAAACCGGAACCGGAAAAACAGCAGCTTTTGGCTTACCATTGCTGCAACTTATCGATGCACAACAAAAGCATCCGCAAGCATTAATTGTTTGCCCAACAAGAGAACTTTGCTTACAAATTGTAGGTGAACTAGAGCACTTCAAAAAGTATCAAAAAGGTGTAAACATTGTTGCTGTGTATGGCGGTAGCAGTATTGGCTTACAAATCCGCGATTTAAAACGCGGTGCACAAATTGTAGTGGCTACACCAGGCCGTTTAATCGACTTAATTGAACGTAAGGCAATTAACCTAGAGCAAATCAAATACGTAGTACTTGACGAAGCCGATGAAATGTTGAACATGGGTTTTCAAGAAGATATTGAGTTTATCTTGAAAAATTCAGCGAATCGTGAAAGCATTTGGTTATTCAGTGCAACCATGCCGCCTGAAATTAAAAAGGTTACGAAGCGTTACATGGATCAGCCTTTTGAAGTACAAGTTGGCAAAGTGAATACCGCTAATAAAAGTATTGACCATCAATACTACGTTACACCTGCACACCACCGTTACGAAACGCTGAAGCGATTGATCGATTTTAACCCCGGTATGTATGGAATCATTTTCACACGTACAAAGGCCGATGCACAAGAAATTACCGAAAAGCTTACAAGAGAAGGCTACGATATTGATGCACTACATGGCGATTTAACGCAAGCACAACGCGATAAAGTAATGGCACAGTTTCGCGATAAAGCGTTACAATTACTTATTGCCACCGATGTTGCAGCACGTGGTATAGATGTACAAGGTATTACACACGTTATCAACTACGAATTACCCGACGATATTGAAGTGTATACCCACCGCAGCGGTCGTACAGGTCGTGCTGGTAACACAGGTATATGTTTGAGTATTGTACATGCACGTGAAACTTACAAGTTGCGTCAAATCGAAAAGATTGTACAAGCTCCTTTTCATAAACTCGAAATTCCAACGGGTAAAGATGTATGTCGTAAGCAGTTTTACTTCTTTATGGATAAGTTACTCTTACAAGACATTAGCCATGGCGATTATGCAACATACTTACCAATGCTTGCCGAAAAATTTGCACATGTAAGTAAAGAAGAAATTTTACAACGCGTAGCAAGTTTAGAATTCGATCGCTTTTTGAAGTATTACGAGAATGCAGAAGACTTAAATGTTCGTGAGCAGCAGCGTCAGCCTCGTAGAAATGAAGGTGCCATAGCTGATCAAGGCCGCCATCGTGGCGATCGTAATCAACGTTTTAGCAGCGATGGTAGCTTCACACGTTTATATGTAAATCTTGGTTCTAAAGACGGATTTTACAAAGAAAGCTTCTTGCAATTCATTCTCGATATGAGTGATTTAAGAAAAGATGTATTGGGTAAAATTGATATGCGTGAAATGAACACTTGGATTGAAGTTGATAGCAAGAGTGCCAAACAAATGGTTAAAGCTATTGATGGTAAAAACTACCGTGGTCGCCGCATTCGAATGAACGAAGCTAACAGCCGAGGTTAATCATTTACCGAAAGGTAATATATCATAGCAAAACCGCAGTCAACAGAATAAGCTGCGGTTTTTTATTTACTGTACCTTACGGTAAATAAGAAGCTGTTGTATATAAACAGTAAATAGTATATGAACGAGCAACAACAGGTAGAACGATTAAGTGTAGATGAGGTTTGGAACAAACGTCCACTCATTATTTCAGGCCCATGCAGTGCCGAAACAGAAGAACAAGTGCTTGAAACAGCTTTGCGCTTACAAGCTACCGGTAAGGTACATGCTTTAAGAGCAGGTATTTGGAAGCCAAGAACCAGACCAGGTAGTTTTGAAGGTGTTGGTACTAAAGGATTGCCTTGGCTGCAAATGGCACGCAAGCTCACAGGCTTGCCAACAGCAGTGGAGGTGGCTACAGCAAAACAAGTTGAAGATGCTTTACACTTTGATGTAGATATTCTTTGGATTGGTGCACGTACCACGGTGAATCCATTTAGTGTACAAGAAGTAGCCGATGCATTACGTGGTGTTAAAGTGCCGGTGTTAATTAAAAATCCGATCAACCCAGATTTAGAATTGTGGACGGGCGCTGTAGAGCGTGTAGCAAAAGCTGGTATTGAGCAAATTGGGTTAATACATCGTGGCTTTAGTAGCTATGGGAACACAGAGTATCGTAATGCTCCTATGTGGCATCTTGCCATTGAAATGAAGCGCAGAAATCAAAACCTGCCAATGATTTGTGATCCAAGTCATATTTGCGGCCGCAGAGATATTTTGCAAGCTGTTTCACAACGTAGTATAGATTTGGATTATGATGGATTGATGATTGAAAGTCATATCACACCAGATCAAGCATGGAGCGATGCTAAGCAGCAAATAACACCTGAACGCTTGAACGAAATGCTATCGCAAATTCAGTGGCGTACAGAAATGATTGATGCACCTGAAGCAAGTGTGTTAGATAAACTTAGAGAGCAAATCAATCATATTGATGATGAGTTGTTGCAACTACTAGCACAGCGTATGAAAATCGCCGATCAAATTGGTGTTTATAAAAGAGATCATAACGTAACTATCTTACAAACCAATCGTTGGAATGAAATTTTGGAAAAAGGGTTTCAGAAAGGTAAGCAGTTAGGATTGAGTCAAGAATTTATCAACAAATATTTTGATGCTGTACATATGGAGAGTATACAGCACCAAAATAAAATTATGAATAGCTAATGCGTAAGCAACTTAAGTTTTTAAATGCCATAACCACTTTACACTTTGCGAGTAGCTTTAAACTATTGAGTACGATTGTTAATAAGAAAACTACCGTACTCATTACAGACGAGCATGTGTATGAGTTGCATCAGTCAAAGTTTAAAGGCTACCACTGTATTGTACTTAAAAGTGGTGAAGCATTTAAAACACAAGCAACAGTTGATAGTGTCATCAGTCAGCTCATATTGCTTCAAGCCGATAGAACGTATACTTTGGTTGGTATTGGTGGTGGTGTTGTTACTGATATTACTGGCTATGTTGCCAGCATATATATGCGAGGTGTTGCATTTGGTTTTGTACCAACTACATTACTTGCTATGGTTGATGCTAGTATTGGCGGTAAGAATGGGGTAGATGTAGGTCATTATAAAAATATGATTGGTACCACCAATCAACCTCATTTTATACTATACGATACTACTTTTTTAAAAACATTACCACAAGCAGAATGGTACAATGGGTTTGCTGAAATTATAAAGCATGCAGCAATCAAAGATGCTGCTATGTTTAAACAGTTACAACAGTACGATATTGCTTACTATCAAAAACATAGTGCTGATTTACAGTTATTGGTTCAACGCAATGCTTTATTAAAAGGTAAAGTAGTAGTAAATGATCCTTTTGAGCAAGGTGATAGAAAGTTACTCAACTTTGGTCATACACTAGGCCATGCACTAGAAAATCAGTATCAGCTTAGTCATGGCGAAGCTATCAGTATTGGAATGTGTTTTGCGGTGTATGCTTCACAACGTTACGCTAATTTCAAGCAAGCAGCTGCAGTAGTTGCGTTGCTTTCGCAGTACCAATTACCTACTCAGTTATCGTTCGATCCAAAATCTACCTTTGATATTCTGAAAATGGATAAGAAAAGAGCCTCAAGTGATATACGTTATATATTACTACAGCGCATTGGTAAAGGGTATATTCAACCTATTGCACTAAAAGATATTGCAGGCTTGCTTTCTGTATATCAACAATTAAATTAATATATTTATATACATGTATTCAACAGCTGTAATACATCCTTCGTTTGTTCAAGGTACACTGCATGCACCTGCTTCTAAAAGTGCCATGCAACGTGCTTGTGCTGCTGCATTAATTAAACAACAACCGATGGTGCTGCACAACCCAGGTATAAGTAATGATGATTTGGCTGCCATAGATATTCTTAAAAATTTCGGCATACAGGTTAATGTTGCAGCCAATGGCACAATGCTACTTCAACCAAATAACAATACACAAGATATACCAACCTTGCATTGTGGCGAAAGTGGCTTGGGTATTCGTATGTTCACGCCTTTAGTTGCTCATTTACCGCAAGGTATTACGATAACAGGCGAGGGAAGCTTGCTTACAAGACCAATGCATTTTTTTGAGCACGTACTGCCTCAGTTGGGCGTAAAAGTGAGTACCAATAATGGTTGTGTACCTATACATATTCAAGGTCCATTAGTACCAAATAATATTACGATTGATGGTAGTTTAAGTTCTCAGTTTTTAACGGGCTTATTATTGGCTTACGCAAAAGCTTATGCAAATGGTTATAATCAAACTACTACCATTACAGTAACTAATTTGAAGAGTAAGCCATATATAGATCTTACCCTACATATCATGGAAGTATTCGAGTTGCCACTTCCTAAAAATATAAATTATCAATCATTTGTTTTTGAGCCAGTTCAAAGTATTAATAATAGCAATACAATAACGTACGAGGTTGAAGGCGATTGGAGTGGTGCCGCATTTTTATTGGTGGCAGGAGCTATTCATGGTAGCCTTACGGTAAAAGGGTTAGACGTGTTCAGTACACAAGCCGATAAAGCTATACTACAAGCATTAATGGATAGTGGTTGCAGATTATCGATACAGGCCGATCAAATTGAAGTAAGTGCATTGCCATTAAAAGCATTTCATTTCAATGCAACAGATTGCCCCGATTTATTTCCTCCCTTAGTAGCTTTGGCAGCACATGCACAAGGTACAAGTGTGATAGAAGGGGTGCATCGGTTAGTACATAAAGAAAGTAATAGAGCACTTACGTTGCAAGCAACATTTGCCAAACTTGGTGTTGATATTCGCTTTCAAGATGATATGATGTTGATTAAAGGAACCAGCCAATTGCAAGGCGCTACTGTTAGTTCTCATCACGATCATAGAATTGCAATGGCTTGTGCTGTAGCAGCATTAAAGTGTAAAGGTGCTGTTACCATTACAGAAGCTAATGCAGTTGCCAAATCTTATCCTAATTTTTATGAACACTTGCAGCAAGTAGGTGTGCCTATTCAACAAGCATAATGCGATGAATCAATTTTTACAACATTTACGCGTAAGTATTTTTGGCGAAAGCCATGGACCAGCAGTTGGTATTACTATCGATGGTGTGCCAGCTGGAATGCCTTTGCAAGTAAGCGATTTTGTACACGATATGGAGCGAAGGAAAGGTGGCGTGCAAAAAGGTACAACACCTCGCCAAGAGGCCGATGTTCCTAATTTCATTAGTGGGTTATTCAATAACACTACTACCGGAGCACCACTTACCATGTTGTTTGAAAATGCTAATACACGTAGCGGCGATTATGAAAAGCAACGGTCTATACCTAGGCCAGGCCATGCCGATTGGGTAGCGCAACAAAAATTTAATGGTTTTGAAGATTTTAGAGGCGGCGGACATTTTAGTGGGCGACTTACGGCTTGTTTGGTGGCAGCAGGGGTAATCGCTAAAAAAATGATGCCACAAATAAGTATTCAAGCACATATCAAAAGTATTGCCGGTTGTAACGATGTTGAAGCTGGTTTGCAAAAAGCGATTACTGCAAAAGATGCTGTTGGCGGTATTGTAGAGTGTGTAGTTACAGGCATACCTATTGGACTGGGCGAACCTTTTTGGAATAGTATCGAAAGCATGATTAGTCATGCTGTATTTGCAATACCTGCTGTACGTGGTATTGAATTTGGAACTGGTTTTGCAGCTGCGAACATGTTTGCCAGCGAGCATAACGATGTAATTACTGATGCTGCTGGCACAACTGCAACCAACCATGCAGGTGGTATAGTTGGCGGCATTACCAATGGCAACCCCATTGTATTTCGTATTGCTGTTAAGCCTACTTCATCAACGCCTAAAGAACAAGTAACATACAATTGGGTGTCGGGTACGCAAGATACCCTTTCGGTAAAAGGAAGACACGATTTATGTATTGCTTTGCGTGTGCCGCCTGTGCTTGAAGCTGTTACTGCTTTGGTACTTGCCGATGCAATGCTAGCTATGCAGCATATTAAACGTATGTACTCGCCTGTACCAATAGATGCTAACATTTTTCATGTAACAACAGCTTCATCTTGGCAAGCAGCGGTATTGAGTGGTAGCTATGCCGCGGAAAGCTTGCATACTGAGGGCTTCATACATTGTAGTACGGTAGATCAGGTGAGTGGGGTGCTAGAGCGTTATTATCAAGGTGTTACAGGCTTGGTGTTACTCACAATTGATACCACTAAACTTACATCACCGCTGCGTTATGAAACGGCTGCGAGCACAGGTGAGTATTTCCCACATGTATATGGACGTATTAATTGTAATGCTGTTATTACAACGAGTGCTATTCCCGATGTGCGATAGCATTTACCGTAAGGTAGCTTTTATAACCTTGCGGTAAATGATGTTACAAAAAAGCGATACTTTGTAGTAATGAGCATCGCTTTTTATTAATGTAAATCTTCATATTCATACAAGTCATCAATAGTTGTATTGGGTGGAATATGCATGAGTGATTTTAATAATCCATCTTTGAGTCCGTACACCCAACCATGTAAGTGTGGCCATTGATGTTTTTTCCATGCCGATTGTACAATGCTTGTTTTAGCGAGGTTCATCACTTGTTCTTGTACGTTAAACTCTACAAGTTTATCAGTACGCTGTTCTTGATCGGTAATGCTATCTAAAGCTGTACGATGGTACCGATATACATCTTTAATGTTACGTAGCCATTTGTTTAGAATACCATAATTACTTTTGGTCATTGCAGCCTTAATACCACCGCATCCATAATGGCCACATACGATGATGTGTTTCACTTTCAAGTGTTCTACTGCAAATTCAAGTACACTTAATAAGTTTAAATCGGTATGCACTACCATGTTGGCAATGTTACGGTGTACAAAAATTTCACCGGGGCTCGTACCTGTAATTGCATCGGCTGATACACGACTATCGCTACAACCTATCCACAAGAAATCTGGTTTCTGTATATCGGCTAATCGGTTAAAGAACGATGGGTCATTATCTAACATATCATGTACCCATCCTTTATTCATGAGTAAGAGGCGTTCGTAGGGCTCCATATGTTATAGTTTAATGATGAGTGTTGTTGTCGGGTGCTGCACCAATAAGTTGATGAAGAGGTTTGTACGGACTGCGTTTTACTTCTACAGTAATGTTTCGTAAATGTGCATTTACCATAAAATCGTTCATCACTTCAATAATATCACGGTCAATAAAATCGGCATGACTTACATCTATAATTACATGTGCATTGGCCGGCAACATGTTAAGTTTTTTCTTTACAATAGGTTTGTTGAGATAGTATACATCTTTACGTAAGCGTACCAAGTAATTGTGATTCACATTCACCATGTATACACTCGTTTTGAAGTTACTACGCATTACAAAATATAAGCCTACGCCAATACCTACCATAATGCCTTTCAGTAAGTCTGAAAGAATAATTGCAGTGAACGTGGTAATAAATGGTATGAATTGTTGCCAACCTCTTGCAAACATGTCTTTGAATAAAGATGGTTTTACAAGTTTGTATCCGGTATAGAGTAGTATTGCAGCTAATGCAGCTAGTGGAATTTGATTCAAATATTTTGGCAGTAGTACCACTGATAGTAAGAGTAGTATACCATGAATAATCGCTGATAGTTTCGACTGTGCTCCAGCATTTACATTCGCAGATGTTCGAACTACTACTGATGTAATAGGTAAGCCGCCAAGTAAGCCGCTGCAGATATTGCCAACACCTTGTGCTTTTAATTCTCGATTGGTTGGTGTAATTCTTTTGTAAGGATCTAAAGCATCGGCAGCTTCAATACTTAACAAGGTTTCTAAACTTGCAACAATTGCAATAGTAGCACCTGTAACCCAAATACTAGGTGCAGACCATCCACCAAAGTTGGGAAGTGATAAAAGTGAGGTAAATTCTTGAAAAGAGTTCGCAATAGGAATATGTACCATGTGTTTGGTATCCAATGCACCACTAAAGCCGATATTAACAGCAAAATAATTAATAGCTGTACCAATCATTACCACAAGGAGGGGGGCAGGTATATTGTGTATCATTTTGATTTTTCGTATTGCTTTACTATCCCATATGAAATGTAATGCAATGCCAATACTGCCTATTACTAGTGCTAGTGGTGTTGGTTGTGTACAAGCCAGTATTACTTCTGTAAAGTTATTTTTAGGATACTTGTCAAAAAAAGTAGCTTCTGTGGTAGCCGAACCATAGTAACCTACAAATTTTGGTATTTGCTTTAGAATTAATATAATGCCAATGGCAGCTAACATGCCTTTAATAACCGATGTAGGTACATAATCGCCTATCACACCTAGCTTTAAAAAGCCCATGCATATTTGAATAGCACCGGCAATAATAACAGCTAATAAGAAATGATTGAAGGAAGGCATTGTGGCAATCGTAGTAGCAACAATGGCTGTTAAACCAGCAGCAGGTCCACTTACGCTTAATTGCGAGCCACTTAAAAATCCAACAACAATACCACCCACTACACCGGCCACAATACCAGCTAGTAATGGTACTATTTGAACTGCTGTTCCATTAGTTGGGCTGCTTGCTAAGGCAATGCCTAAACACAAAGGCAATGCCACTAAAAAAACAACTAATCCACTCGAAATATCTGCGTATAGTTTCTGAAGCCTATTTACTTTCATATCACAGGAGAGCACTTTCTATAAACATACACGGTAGGATACTGCTGGGTTAAAAAGCAGTATCCCCTTTGTGTATGATTGGGTTGTTTTAAAGGTAAATAAAAAATGCAGTAAAGCATAGTATAACCATGCTTCAACTGCATTTTATAGAAGAGAAATAAAGAAAGTTACTGTTGTGCTCCCAATAAGCCGTTGTTATATGTTGAGTCCACCACAAGCACTTAAAACTTGACCTGTGATGTAACTACTCATATCACTTGCTAAAAATAAGGTAGTATTTGCAATTTCTTCTGCTTTGCCGAATCTTCCTAGCGGAATTTTTTGTAA
>DMPB01000140.1:0-1545 GCA_003456175.1 Chitinophagaceae bacterium
AGTTTGATACAGCATCTTGGCAGATAGCTCCTGCTGTAAAGCACAACTTGAACGATATCAGAGAAGGAAGGGTAGACGACCGTTTTGGATGGATGTTCAAAATTTAATTTAAACTAGAAATAGCTATACAACATAAAAAGCCCCGCATTTGCGGGGCTTTTTATGTTTTCAACTAAAAAGTTGTTACCTGCAACTATCAAAAAGTTTTGTTGTGTAAGTGCTTAACATTGTTAAGGATTGCTTAATTTCATGGCGCTTTATCACAAACCTCCTAACAAATGATGAGAAAACTACTACTGGGTTTTGTGTCGATAATGCTAACCTTTATTGCAACCAGCAAGCTATCGGCTCAAACGTATGCCCTTAACAACGGATTCACAAGCGGGCAAACCATTACTACATGCTCTGGCTTCTTTTTCGATAGTCAGCCAGCAGGCAACTACGGAGCTAATGAAAACTACACTGTTACGTTCAGAAGTAACACTGCCGGTCGCCAAATGCGTGTAGATTTTACAGAAATGGGCATTTTAGCTGGCGATAGCCTCGAAGTATTCGATGGCTTAACAACTGCAGCACCCAGAATTTATGTGTTTAATGCTGCTAATAGCCAGCCACTAAATTTAGTTTCTGGTAATGCCGATAGAGCTTTAACCTTCCGCTTTCGTAGTGATGCTACTATTCAAGGTTCTGGTTGGAGAGGTGTTCTAAAGTGTGCTCCTCCATGCCAGCCAATTGCAGGCGGTATCACCATCAATGGTGTTGGTGCCGATGCTAATGGTAACATCAATTTCTGCCCTAGTCCTACAACCAATTTTACGATTGCAGCGAATGTAACCTTCCCACAAAGTGGGCCATTCCCGAACTATACACAAAGTGTAGCATTAAGTCGTTTCACTTGGAACATGGGTGGTATTGCTAACGATACTGCTACCAATGGTGTGAATAGTTTTGTTCGTCGTTTTAACGTAGCAGCAGGTTTTAATGTTAAAGTAACAGTGCTAGATACTAATGGTTGTTCTCAAGTATTTACCGCCAAGCTTCGTGGTTCTGTAAAGCCTCGTTTTAATGTTACTGGTGGTAATATGTGTTTAGGCGACACACTATCTATTCCGGCAACATTTACAGCTGGTGTGGGTGGTTTTATTCAAGCCCCTATTCAACGTAACAGACAAATTGCATTGGTAGATAACGTTGGAGGTTCAGGAACTTGCGGTCTTGCAGTACGAGATACCCTTACGGTAAATCAATTCGCACCCGGTACTACTATCTCTAACTTAACGCAAGACTTTATTGGCGTAACTGTGAATATGGAACACTCCTATATGGGTGATTTAAGTTTGCAGTTGATTGCTCCAAATGGTGCTATCATCGATTTAAAACCTTTTATTAACGATTTAGGTACTAGTGGCGGCGGCACCAACCTTGGAGAGCCTGTACTAGGCGATGCTGGTAATAACCCTACAGCTGGTCGCGGCTATTCTTATCGCTTCCGTCCTGCAGGTACATCAGCTACACGTAGCTTAATTGCAGCCGGTTTAGCACCAA
>DMPB01000140.1:1803-9840 GCA_003456175.1 Chitinophagaceae bacterium
CCTTATACTTATGTTAGTACAACTGGTGCAAACGTAACCGATGTAGTAGCTCCAGCAGGAGATTACTTACCACGTACCGAAGGCCCCGCACCAACGCCATTTACATTATTGAATGGCTCACCTGTGAACGGTAACTGGATTTTAAGATATTGCGATAACTGGGGTGCAGATAATGGTACTCTATTTTTCTGGAATTTAGAATTTGGCCCTTCACTACCTCGTATCGATGCGGGCTCTATTAATGAAACCTACTCCATTGGCCCTCGTAGTGCCACATGGTTAACAGGTTTAGGCTTGATAGACCAAACCCAAACAGGTAATGTATATACCGCAAGGGTATCACCAACAGTAGCAAGCGTGTACAATTATCGTTTCAGAGTTACAGATAGTGCTAACTGCGTATACGATACTGTAGTACGTGTATTTGCAAATCCTCGTCCTTTGAAATCAACTTTCAATGCCGACACTATTATTTGTAGCAATACAGCTGCCACATTACGTGTACAAAATGTACAGGCTAATACTACTTATAACTGGTTTTTAACGGGCAATATCAGTGGCACACCTGCTGGCACAGGAGCTAACTTTACTACGCCTGTATTACCATTGCAACCTGCTTCAGTGAAATTTTATCTGAATGCTGTAAGTAATGGCTGTAATACTAGAGATACGGTGAGTGTTCGAATTTTACAACTTGTAGATACTCCAGTTGTAACCCTTACCAATGCAACTCGCTTCACACTTACCTTCAGCTGGCCAGCAGTTGCGAACGCAACAGGTTATCAAATCAGTGTCGATGGTGGTGCGACCTTCATTACACCTAACGGCACTAACGGCTTATCACATACAGTTAGTGGTTTGCGTCCTTACGAACTGAAAAACGTTTTAGTAAGAGCACTTGGTCCGGTAGCTTGTCAGAACAGCTTGAATGCACGTGCCAGCGGCCGTACCTTAGTAGATGAGTTATTTGTACCAAACGCCTTCACACCTAATGCCGATGGCAAAAACGATGTTTGGATGCCTTATGGTTATTTAATACAAGATATCGATCTGAAAATCTTCAATCAATGGGGCGAACTTGTATTCGAAAGCCGCGATAAAACCAAAGGTTGGGATGGCACCTCGAAAGGTAAGCAACAGCCAATGGGTGTGTACGTGTATACCTTACGGGTAAATACAGTTGATGGTAAAGTGATTGATAAAAAAGGTTCTATCAATCTTGTACGCTAATCTTTCAAAATAGCAAGGGGTGTTTCAATACTTACGTAAATGAACATCCCTGTTCTTGTTAACCCCTAACAATCAAGGAATAAAGAAAAACCATGAAGCATTTTAAAAAGTTGATCATAGCGGCATCAGTAGTGCTAGGTGTTACATCAAACGCAACAGCACAAGTAGATCCGCATTTCTCTCAATATTATGTATATCCAAGTTGGTTAAACCCAGGTATGACTGGTGCAATTGATGCCGACTACCGCGTATCAGCCATTTATCGTAATCAGTGGGCTGGTATCACCAATGCATTTTCTACAGTTGGTTTGAGTGCCGATTTTGTGACTGATAAAAACCTCAACTTCGGTGTTAGCTTGCTAAACCAAACCGCTGGCGATGGCGGCTATACTTATACTACCGCCTACGGTAATATTGCCTATACTGGCTTACGTTTAGGTGTTGCGGGAACACATCGGATAGTGTTTGGCGTACAAGGTGGTTTAATCAATCGTCGCTTTAACCCTAGCAAATTCACTTTTGGTGATCAATGGAACCCTGCAACAGGTTTCCCACCTTCAAACCCTACCTCTACAGAAGTATTTGCAAGAACAAGTGCAGCTACTTTCGATGCTGGCGCCGGCGTAGCTTATTACGATGCTACCCCGGGCAAAAAGGCAAATATGTTCTTAGGTTTTTCTGCATCGCATTTAACACAGCCAGAAGATCCGTTTATTAGCACAGGTACACCTCAAAAATTACCGATGCGTTTAACCTTTCATGGTGGTGTTCGCTTGTTAGTAAGCGAAACCTTTTCAATCACACCTAACGTATTGTACTTACGCCAAGGTAATGCAGAGGAAAAAATGGTTGGTGCTTACGGACAAATTAGAGCGAATGAGCAAACAGATTTTATGTTCGGAGCAAACTATCGTTTTAACGATGCTATCTCTCCTTATATCGGTTTTTCGTTCAAGAGTTTTGTATTAGGTGCCAGTTATGATGTGAATACCTCTGATTTAGGCAGAGCAGCTGGCGGTGGTGCGAACAGTTTTGAGATTTCATTATCCTTCTTTGGTCGCAAAAATAAAACCCTACCTGCCGAACCATTTGTTTGTCCTCGCTTGTAACATCATTTACCGCAAGGATAACTTCATTTATTACATCAAGCACATTGAATACAACACATGAAAAACGGAACAATATATAAGATAGGTATAGTAGCACTAGCATTTATGGCTAGTATCGCTGTACAGGCTCAATTTAGTTACGATTATCTCCGAAATGCAGATAAGTTCTACGCCAAAGGCGATTACTTCACAGCGGCTCAGTACTACGAAAAATATTTACAAGCCAATAAGAAAAAGGGTAATGAAGGTGGCTATGAGCCTTATAGTGCCCAAAGCTTGAATAAAGTAGTAGGTAAGGCAAGTAATTCAAGAGAAAAGGTAGTGTACAAACTAGCAGAATGCTATCGTAAATACAACGATTTTGGTAATGCCGAAAAGTGGTATGCCGAAGCTGCGAAGTTTGATACTGCTCAATTTCCACAAGCCCGCTATTGGCATGCCGTAAGCTTACGTGCCAACGGAAAATATGATGAGGCGAGAGCTGCTTTTCAAAACTTTACACAATCGTATACCCGTAAAGACGACTTTGCAGTAAAAGCGAAAAAAGAACTTGATAACCTCATTTTCATTGATGCTCAATTGAAAAAAAGCGATTTGGGCATGTACGTTATTGGCAAAGCCGATAGCACGGTGAACCCTGTTGGTGCCAACTATGCACCTGTTGCAGCGAACGGTGTGCTATATTTTACAAGCACCCGTCCGGATAGTGTTGATGCAAAAGGTAAAGCACAATATGTGAACCATCTCTATCAAGCTAGTTTAAAAGATACTAGCATTGGTGTTCCTGAAAAGGTAGCAATCTTACAACCGTTAGGAACGCAACAAGGCGTTAGCGCTGTTAGTGCCGATGGCAAAAAAATGTACCTAACACGCTGGACGGTGAAAGATGGTAAGAAGAACGCTGCTTTATACATCAGCACTAAAAATGGCGATGGTGTTTGGAGTGAACCTGCAATGTTAGACACACTTATTAACCGCCCTGGTTATAGTACGCAACAACCAGCCGTTACACCTGACGGTAAATATTTGCTCTTTAGTAGCGATGCGCCAGGTGGTGCTGGTAAGTTCGATTTATACTACGTAGCACTCGATAGCAAGGGTTCACCCAAAGGCAAAATCAATAATCTGAAAAGCGTTAACACAACTGAAGATGACCAAGCTCCATTCTATCATGGTGCCAGCAGCACGCTTGTATTTGCCAGCAATGGCCGTGTAGGCATGGGTGGTTTTGATTTATATCAGGCAAAAGGTAGTATTGAAAGCTTAGGTGCTGTTGAAAATTTAGGTTACCCTGTTAACTCCGTGAAAGACGATATCTATTTCTACAGTGGTAGCGATAGAAACATTTGGAAGGGCGGTTACTTTAGTAGCGATAGAGGTAGTGTATGTTGCTTAGAATTATACAGCATGCACAAACTTCGCCCAGCTCGTTACATTACTGGTGCCGTGTACGATAGTAGTACGAATCAACCAACAGCGGCAACTATTAATGTAGTAGATGGTAATGGAAAAACTGTATATACTTTTAATACAGCTGCCGATGGTCGTTACGCATTCACCATGCCAGAATACCAGTCGTTAAAGCTCGAAGCTAGCAAGCCTAGCTATTATAATGGTAGTATCAATTTCAATGCTCCTGCCGATCCAGAGTTAGATAGCTTGTTTAATCCGAACGTATATGTATCACCAATTCCAGTAGAAACGAAGCCACAACCAATGATTGTGTACTTTGATTTCGATAAGAAAGATTTACGTCCTGGCGATATTGCTGTACTAGATAGCCTTGTTGCATTATTGCAACGAGAGCCATCACTCAGTATTGAATTAGGTGGTTATACCGATGGTAAAGGTGGCGAAAGCTACAACAAGCGCTTAAGTAAGAAACGTGCCACCGAGGTGAAAGATTACCTTGTGAAGCAAGGCATTGCCGCCGATCGTTTAGAAACTAAAGGTTATGGCAAATGCTGCCCAATTGTAGCAGAAACAACAGCCGATGGGGCCGATAACCCAGAAGCACGCCAGCAGAACCGTAGAGTAGAAGTAAAGATTATTAAACTATAAGTAACCTTACGGTAAATGGAATTGCGGCTCGCCTTTGGCGAGCCGCAATTATTATAAAGCCTACTGCCACAAGCACTATGTGGAAAAGAAACATATTTTTTTTGGTATTTCCCCACAGTGGCTGTACTTTTGCCGTCCGAAAATTTAAAAGGGTTTAGAATGCCTACAATTCAACAATTAGTAAGAAAAGGCCGCGAAATCATTAAGGCCAAAAGCAAATCAAGAGCACTCGATGCTTGCCCTCAACGCCGTGGCGTTTGTACAAGGGTGTATACAACCACTCCTAAGAAACCTAACTCTGCATTGCGTAAGGTTGCTAAAGTGCGTTTAACCAACAAAATTGAAGTTATTGCCTACATCCCAGGTGAAGGCCACAACTTACAAGAACACTCTATCGTATTAATCCGTGGTGGTCGTGTTAAAGACTTACCAGGTGTACGTTACCACATTGTACGCGGTAGCTTAGATACTGCCGGTGTTAAAGACCGTAAGCAGAGCCGTTCTAAGTACGGTACTAAGAAAGAAAAACCAAAGAAATAATTCATTCATTATACGGGCTGAGTAAAGTTGCTAATACTTGAAGATATTCAGCCGTAATTAAACATTAGAACCATGCGTAAAGCACAAGCCAAAAAATTACCTTTAGCTCCTGATGGACGCTTCAATGATACTTTAGTAACTCGTTTTGTGAACAACCTAATGTGGGATGGTAAAAAGAGTGCAGCTCTTAATATCTTCTACGATGCTGTTGACAGAGTTAGCAAAATTACCGGCGAAGATGGATACGAGATCTGGAAAAAAGCACTTCAAAACGTTACACCTAGCGTAGAAGTACGTAGCCGCCGTATCGGTGGTGCTACCTTCCAAATTCCTACAGAAGTTCGTCCAGACCGCAAGATTTCTTTAAGTATCAAGTGGTTGATTCGTTACAGCCGTGAGCGTAATGGTAAAACAATGGCCGATAAGTTATCAAACGAAATAATGGCCGCTGCTAAAGGCGAAGGTGGTGCCTTCAAAAAGAAAGAAGATACACACCGTATGGCAGAAGCCAACAAGGCATTCTCACACTTTAAAGTATAGTGTACCTATAAATTTTCGAAATCCCGCAGTCATATACTGCGGGATTTTTTTTGGCTATACAAGTGTTGCTTGCGGTTGGCAACTTCATTTACCGTAAGGTGTACTTGCCTTGCTGTTCATATAAACTTAAAGGAGTACTTACGTAAATTTTTTACGCCTTTGATACTTGATACAGATAAATAACTACTTTTGCACCCTGAAAATTTCGGGTAGTGTGCCCGAAACACAACTAAAAAACAAGAACCTTTATGGCGGACTTGAGATTTCAACGCAACTTTGGTATTGCCGCTCACATTGATGCCGGTAAAACCACCACAACCGAGCGTATCTTACGCTACACCGGTATGATTCACAAAATTGGTGAAGTACACGATGGTGCTGCTACTACCGACTGGATGGAGCAAGAAAAGGAACGCGGTATTACTATCACTTCTGCTGCTGTTAGCTGTCAGTGGAACTTCCCTACAGTATTAGGTAAGCCAACTGCCGATACTAAAAAATATTATTTCAACATTATCGATACTCCGGGTCACGTGGACTTTACTGTGGAAGTAGAGCGTTCTATGCGTGTACTGGATGGTTTGATTGCCCTGTTTAGTGCTGTTGACGGTGTTGAACCGCAATCTGAAACGGTATGGCGCCAAGCTAACCGTTACAAAGTTCCGCGTATTGGTTTCGTTAATAAAATGGACCGTTCTGGTGCCGATTTCTTAATGGTGGTGAACCAAGTAAAAGAAATGTTAGGTGCTAAAGCTGTTCCTTTACAATTGCCTATTGGTGCTGAAGATAACTTCAAAGGCGTGGTAGATTTAATTAAGATGAAAGGTATCATTTGGCACATGGAAACTGAAGGTATGACCTTCGATGAAATTCCTGTACCAGAGGATATGATTGAAGAAGTAAATCATTGGAGACAAAACCTTATTGAAGCTGTTGCCGAATACGACGACAACTTGATGGAGAAGTTCTTCGAAAATCCTGATACGATCACTGAAGCTGAAGTGCACGAGGCTATCCGTAAGGCAACCATTGATCTTAGTATTGTGCCTATGATGTGCGGTAGCTCATTTAAAAACAAGGGTGTACAAACTGCATTAGACGCGGTTTGTCGCTACTTACCTAGCCCGGTTGATATCGATGCTATTGAAGGTACTGACCCAAGCTCTGGTGAAACACTTGTGCGTAAGCCTGATGCAAAAGAACCTTTTGCTGCATTAGCTTTCAAAATTATGACCGATCCTTTCGTTGGTCGTTTGGCATTCTTCCGTGCTTACTCTGGTCGTTTAGATGCGGGTTCTTACGTGTTGAACGTACGTAGCGGCAAGAAAGAGCGTATCAGCCGAATCATGAAAATGTTTGCTAACAAGCAAAACCCTGTAGACTTTATTGAAGCAGGTGATATTGCTGCTGCAGTAGGTTTTAAAGAAATTAAAACTGGTGATACGCTTTGCGACGAAAACCATCCTATCACTTTAGAAAACATGTTCATTCCTGAACCGGTAATTGCTGTTGCGGTAGAACCAAAAACACAAGCCGACGTTGATAAAATGGGTATGGCCATTGCTAAGTTGGTAGAAGAAGATCCTACCTTACGTGTAAATACCGATGAAGATACAGGTCAAACTATCTTACGCGGTATGGGTGAATTACACCTTGAAATCATCATCGACCGTATGCGTCGTGAATTCAAGGTAGAAGTTAACCAAGGTGCACCTCAGGTTGCTTACAAAGAGGCTTTCCAAGCCACTATCGAACACCGCGAAGTGTTGAAGAAGCAGTCTGGTGGTCGTGGTAAGTTTGCCGATATCCAATTTTCTATTGGCCCAGCCGATGAAACTTGGATGAAAGAAAACGAAGGCAAGCAGTTCCAGTTTGTGAACGATATTTTTGGTGGTAGCATCCCTAAGGAATTCATCCCTGCTATCATGAAAGGTTTTGAAACTGCTATGAGCACAGGTGTATTAGCTGGTTACCCTGTTAATAACATGAAGATCCGCGTATTTGATGGTAGTTACCACGATGTGGATTCTGACTCAATGAGCTTTGAACTTTGTGCTAAGAGTGGCTTCCGCGAAGCTGGTCGTAAGGCAAAACCTGTATTACTTGAGCCAATCATGAAGGTTGAGGTGTTAACACCAGACCAATACATGGGTGATGTAACGGGCGACTTAAACCGCCGCCGTGGTATGCTAGAAGGTATGGATAGCCGTAATAACTTACAAGTGATTAAGGCTAAAGTACCATTAAGCGAAATGTTTGGTTACGTTACACAGTTACGTTCTCTAACCAGCGGTCGTGCTACATCAACCATGGAGTTTAGCCATTATAACCCAGCGCCAAATAACATTGCTGAAGAGGTAATGGCGAAGAGCAAGGGTAAAGTGAAAATTGAAGACTAAGTATAATAATAGTTTAGTTATACAAAGCCCCGCCATTTGGCGGGGCTTTTTGTTAGAAACTAATGTGGTAGAGTTGCCTTACGGTAAATAGGAAAGTGCAGTTATTAAATTTGTATTAGTGGCTATGTAAGTACTTGCATTTACCGTAAGGTATTAAT
>DMPB01000140.1:10104-10660 GCA_003456175.1 Chitinophagaceae bacterium
AAGGGCGGCCTACGGCCGCCCTTACTTTATGTAGTATTTTTATTTAAGCCTCACTCATTCATTATAGTTTTTGAATTTGTGTACTGTACAAGTTTTCGCCTTTAGCATTTGTAATTACTATGGTGTACGTGCCGGTAGCAAAGCTTACCATAGGTACTGTAACACTGGTAAGTGCATTGTTACTGCTAAAGCGTTGTTCTTTTACTATACTACCATTGGCTTGAATAATACGAAGGCTATAATTGCCGGCGGTTAAGTTTGTTGCCTGAATTTTTAATTCGCTGTGTACCGGATTAGGTATAGCATTTACCGTAAGGGTAGCAACAATATTTTGCTCAAGCAATACGATGCTAGAATAGGTGGTTTTGCCATCGTTATCAACAGCTTTAATACGATAGTAGTTTTTACCTAAGAGTAGCTTTCTATCGGCTAATTGGTAGTTGTTAGCTTGTTTTGCGGTTACTACTCCGATGCGTTCGAATTGTGTGCCATTGCTCGATTTTTCAACGTCATAACGAGCTACATTGGTTTCATTGGCTACTTGCCATTGTACCAT
>DMPB01000057.1:0-3079 GCA_003456175.1 Chitinophagaceae bacterium
GTGCTCTTCCGATCTTGGCGGCTTCAACCGCGATAACCGCGGCGGCGGTTTCAACCGCGACAATCGTGGTGGTAACAACCGTAACAACAATCAGCAACGTCCTCAAGCCGACATCGAAATCGATGCTAAAGCTATTCAAGATAAAATTCGCGAAACTCAAGCCAAGCTTTCCGGTGGCGGTGGTAACAACCAACGTGGTAAAGCTGCAAAAGCACGTCAACGCCGCGAACGTCGCGATGAACGTGCCGAAGCATTACGTCGCGAGGGCGAAGACAATACACTACAAGTAACAGAATTTGTTACAGTAAGTGAATTGGCAAGCCTTATGGATGTCAACTTTACTGAGGTAATCAGTAAGTGTATGAGCTTAGGTATCATGGTGTCAATTAATCAGCGTTTAGATGCTGAGGTAATTGAATTGGTAGCTAGCGAATTTGGATTCGAAGTTCAGTTTACTGGTTTAGATGATGTAGAGGAAGAGGAAGAAGAAATCGCAGATGATCCAGCCGATTTAGTAGGCCGAGCTCCAATTGTAACCATCATGGGTCACGTAGATCATGGTAAAACATCATTGCTCGATTATATCCGTAATGCCAACGTAGTAGCCGGTGAAGCGGGCGGTATCACACAGCACATTGGTGCTTATGAGGTTACCCTACCGAATGGCAAAGCAATTACTTTCTTAGATACGCCAGGTCACGAGGCATTCACAGCCATGCGTGCCCGCGGTGCCAAGGTTACAGATATTGCTGTAATTGTGGTTGCTGCCGACGATGCTGTAATGCCACAAACCAAAGAAGCCATCAGCCACGCACAAGCTGCTAATGTGCCGATGATTTTTGCGGTGAATAAAATAGATAAAGATGGTGCTAACCCTCAGAAAATTTACGAACAGTTATCGCAAATGAACTTGTTGGTAGAAGAATGGGGTGGTAAGTTCCAAAGTCAAGAATTAAGTGCTAAGAAAGGCTTAAACGTTGATTTATTACTTGAGAAAATTTTGCTTGAAGCAGAACTGCTCGATCTTAAAGCCAATCCCGATAAAGAATCGACAGGTACTATTATCGAAGCCTCGTTAGATAAGGGTAGAGGTTATGTAGCCACTATCTTAGTACAAGATGGTACGCTACGTCAAGGCGATATCATTGTAAGTGGTCAGTATTTCGGACGCATCAAAGCCATGTTCAACGAACGTAACCAACGCGTTCAAGAAGCGCCACCAAGCACACCGGTAGTAATACTAGGTTTGAACGGTGCGCCACAAGCAGGTGAGAAATTCAAAGTGTATGCCGACGAATCTGTAGCAAAAGAAGTGGCCACCAAGCGTGCTCAAATTCTTCGTGAACAAGGCTTAAGAGCCCGTAAGCATATTACGTTAGATGAAATTGGCCGTCGTTTAGCATTGGGTAACTTTAAAGAACTGAACATCATCATCAAAGGTGATGTGGATGGCTCGGTAGAAGCCCTTAGCGATAGCTTACAAAAATTAAGCACTGAAGAAATTGCGGTGCGAGTAGTACACAAAGCAGTTGGTCAAATCTCTGAAAGCGATGTGTTACTTGCAACAGCTTCCGATGCTATCTTAATTGGTTTCAACGTTCGTCCTTCAGCTCAAGCCAACCGATTAGCACAAAATGAAGGTGTACAAATCAAAATGTACTCTATCATTTATAATGCAATTGAAGAAGTGAAGAGTGCGATGGAAGGTATGTTAGAGCCTAAAATTGAAGAAAAAGAAGTTGCTACCGTTGAAATTAGAGAAGTGTATAAATTCGATAAGGCAACTGTTGCCGGCTGTTACGTAACAGAAGGTAAGGTGAAACGCGACCACAAAATCCGTGTTTTCCGCGACGGTATTCTTATCTATCCACGTACAGAGGGTGGCTTTGCAGAATTGGGTAGCTTGAAGCGCTTCAAAGACGATGTAAAAGAAGTAGCAACCAATTACGAGTGTGGTTTAACCATCAAAAACTTCACCGATATTCAAGTCGGCGACACCGTTGTTGCTTTTGAAGAAGAAGAAGTAAAACGTACGTTATAAATTAAACACATTCACCTTACGGTAAATGATATAAGCGTCTGCATAATTGCAGACGCTTATTTTATACAACTTACACAATGCTAACAACTATTCGTAAGTATGTTAAAATTTTACGTAATGGGTTACTTTTATTAAAACTTGGTATTAAAGGCAAGCAACCAACGAAATTATTCATGATCCAGAAAACGATTTTCAAAACAAAAGATTATTGTAAAGTAAAGTTTGTAGTAGAAGCTCCAAACGCCGATAGTATTGAGGTACTAGGCCTTAATAACAACTGGGAAGCCCCTATTAGCTTAAGCAAAAAGAAAGATGGCAGTTTTGCCGCCGAAGTACAGCTACCTAAAAATACCACGCACGAATTCAAGTATAGAGTTAACACCGAATCGTGGATGAATGAGCCCGAAGCCGATGGTGAAGCTGTAAATATTTACGGTGGCACCAACAGTGTATTAGTGCTCTAATATCGTACTCAATTAATCATTTGCCGTAGGGCTTGTAGCGTTATCATTTACCGTAAGGTGGTTTATACCTTGCGGTAAATGTTGCTGCTCATTAGCTTGTAGTAACATGTTAGTGCTGCAATTATCGCCATCGCAACAGGGTAATGCATTGGTATGGCACACAGGGCATTGGTAATGGCCATGCACGTGTATTAGTTGCACTACATGCCCGCAGAATAAACATTGTTGAGGCTGCATAGATTGCAATAATAGAGCCGTTGCAGCATTATACCACAACGACCCGTAATGTATGTAACATTATGTTTATGGCGCTACTAAGCGGAAGCCGTTACCATGAATGTTCACAATTTCAATATTGCTATCTTCTTTCAAGTATTTACGAAGTTTAGCAATGTATACATCCATACTACGCCCGTTGAAGTAAGTATCGCTGCCCCAAATTTTCTTTAAAGCACGTTCGCGGGGTAATAAATCGTTCTTATGTTCGGCTAGCATTTTCAAGAGCTCATTTTCTTTCGGGCTTAAGGTTTGTGTTTTGCCCGCTAAAATAAGTTCTCGCAATTTTGGATTGAAG
>DMPB01000057.1:3294-8828 GCA_003456175.1 Chitinophagaceae bacterium
TCGCAATTTTGGATTGAAGTGGTAAGCACCTAAATCAAATTCTTGATTTTCAGTCTCTTTATTGAGTTCTTCATTACGCTTCAGAATAGCTTTGATTTTCATTAATAAAACCTCGCTATCAAAAGGCTTTGTAATATAATCGTCGGCACCGAGTTTGTAACCATTAATGATATCTTCTTTCATGGTTTTAGCACTCAAGAAAAACAACGGAATTTCCGGATCAATATCTCTGATTTCTTCTGCTAGTGTGAAGCCATCCATTTTAGGCATCATCACATCGAGTAAGCATATATCGAACTTTTCGCGTTGAAATGCAGCCAAACCTAAGCGGCCATCTCTTTCAAGTGTCACATCAAAATCGTTCAGTTCTAAATAATTCTTGAAGACCATACCAAGGTTGGTATCATCTTCACATAATAAAATTTTGTACTTTTTACCTTCCATAGTTGTAGGTTTCTATTTGTAATAAAAGTAAACATTTACCATGCCAAAACAATTTTGTAGCAACAAAACTTTGTTAAACCCACAGTAGCTACCTTACGGTAAATGTGGTATAACGGAGCTACTAGCCACCAAATAAACCTGCTTGTGCACCACGGTTAAATGGGTTTTTGCCTAAGTGTTCGTATGCTTTTGGCGTTGCTTCGCGGCCACGCGGCGTACGTTGCAAAAAACCTTCTTGAATTAAAAACGGTTCGTACACTTCTTCTAAAGTGCCGGGTTCTTCGCCTACAGCTGTGGCAATTGTAGTTAAGCCAACAGGGCCTCCTTTAAATTTTTCAATGATAGCAGCGAGTATACGATTATCCATTTCATCGAGGCCATGCTCATCAACATTTAACGCTTTTAAAGCATGTTGCGTAATGCCTAAATCTATCATACCATCGTTGAGTACTTGTGCAAAGTCGCGAACCCGACGTAATAAACCATTGGCAATACGTGGTGTACCTCGGCTGCGGCGTGCAATTTCAAAAGCCGCATCGGTACTAATAGCTGTATTTAAAATTTGTGCCGCACGTTCGATGATTTTTTGAAGCGTAGAAGCATTGTAGTATTCTAAACGACTCTTAATGCCGAAACGCGATAACAAAGGTGCAGTTAGTAAGCCGCTACGCGTAGTAGCTCCCACTAAAGTGAATGGATTGAGGTTCAATTGAATGCTTCGTGCATTAGGGCCACTATCAATCATAATATCGATTCGGAAATCTTCCATGGCGGCATAGAGATATTCTTCTACAACGGTGCTAAGGCGGTGAATTTCATCGATAAAAAGTACATCTCTAGGTTGTAAGCCTGTAAGTAAGCCTGCTAAGTCGCCAGGTTTTTCAATTACTGGTCCACTTGTTTCTTTGATACTAACGCCTAGCTCATTAGCAACAATACGGCTTAATGTTGTTTTGCCTAAACCCGGCGGACCATGGAACAGCACATGATCTAGCGCTTCACCTCTGATTTTGGCAGCTTTGATGAAGATGGTAAGGTTCTCTATAATTTGTTGTTGCCCACTAAACTCTTTGATTTCGGCAGGCCTGATATTATTCTCAAACTCTTTGTCTGCCGCCGACAATTGTGTTTTATCGCTATTTAAATTCGGATTTTGCATACTGAATGCTCAAAGGTAATGGCAAGCATTTACCGTAAGGGCATAAAATTTCTAATAAATATTTGTATATACAAATAAAGATGCCCATCTTTGCTTTGCAGTAATGAAAACCTCAGAGAGCAGATATCGTCAGTGTTTGTACTTTACTAGTAATGCATTTGCCCGTAAGGTAGAAAAGTTGGCATTGCATTATTGGAAACCTTTAGGGTTTAGTCCGAGCCATGCGTATTTGTTAATGGTGGTATTGCAAGAACCGGGTGTACAACCTACAAGGCTAGCCAACGAGTTACAGCTTACGCCTAGTACCATTACACGGTTGATAGAAAAGTTAGAAGAGCAGGCATTGGTAACAAGAGTGCTCGATGGAAAAACTACCATGGTATATGCTACCGATAAAGCGAAAGCGTTACTACCAGATATGCAGGCAGCAATTGATGGTTTTTATACGGCATATAGCAAAATACTTGGCCCCGAGGCAAGCTGTGCTTTAACGCAGCAAATTGCTACTGTGGCCGATGCACTGCCATAATTTTTTTGATTTATTAATTGTATATACAAGTTTTAAAACTATTTTTTAATATTAAATAAGAACAAATGAACTATGTTATTACAGGCTCTATTGGCCACATCAGCAAGCCTTTAGTACAGCAGTTGGTAGCAGCAGGTAATGCTGTTAGCGTTATTACAAGTAGTAGCGAACGTGTTGCTAGTATTGAGGCGCTTGGTGCTACAGCATTGGTAGGTTCTATTGAAGATGCAGCTTTCGTAACGCAAAGTTTTGCAGGTGCCGATGCTGTGTATCTAATGATTCCTCCCAAATGGGATGTAGCAGATTGGTACCCGTATCAACAGCAAGTGGCTAACAATTATGTAGCTGCTGTTAAGGCGAACGATGTTAAAAATGTTGTTGTTTTAAGCAGTATTGGTGCTCATATGCGACAAGGTGCAGGACCAATAGACGGTGTTGCTTATTTAGAAGTACAGCTGATTGAAGCTGGTGTTAACGCAGTTTTTTTACGTCCGTCGTACTTTTTTTACAACCTTTTTGCGCAAATTGATTTGGTTAAAAATGCAGGTATTTTCGGTAGTAATTTTGGTGGCGATGAAAAGTTGGTATTGGTAGATACTAACGATATTGCAGCAGTAGCAGCAGAAGTATTATTAGCATTGCCTTTGGCGAGCGGTCAGCAAATTCGTTATATCAGTAGCGATGAGGCTACCACTCAAGAAATTGCAACAGCTTTAGGCAAGGCAATTGGTAAAGAAGGTACACCTTGGGTAGTATTTACCGACGAACAAGCGTATGCAGGTTTAAAGCAAGCGGGCTTACCCGATACCATTGCCGAAGGCTATACTACACTTGGCAAGGCGCTTCGTAGCGGCGAATTACAAGCCGATTATTGGGCCAACAGGCCAACTACACAAGGTAGTGTTAAGCTTGCGCAGTTTGCACAAGCATTTGCAGCGGTATATCAATCTAAGTAATTCCTTTGGCTACGCCGCAGTGTACATCTGCGGCGTAGCTTTTACGTAAGTATTAAAAGAAAATATTGATAGTTAACGACTAACATTTCAAAGCAATAAAAATCTATGTTTGCACATTAAAATCTTGTCCTTTGCAATCGATATTACAAGCTTACCTACAACAACCTCATTACACCTACGATAGCTACCGAGCTCTAATAGATACATTAAATGCCGAGGGTAAAACAACAGGCAATAACCCAGCATATCAAACACCTGAAATTCTAGAATATGCGAAGCTTAATATAGCTCGTATGAATAGAATTGATAAAACAGTAACCTTACAGCCAACAATGGTACAAGCCTTACGGCAAATAACAACGCCGCAAGTATGGTTGTTACTAACAGAAGGTTGGTGTGGCGATGCTGCACAAATTGTTCCAGTGATTCATGCGATGGCTAAAGAAAATCCTTTGATAGACTTACGTTTATTCTTACGGGATGAAAATTTAGATTTAATGGATGCCTATTTACAAAATGGGAAAAGCAGAAGTATTCCAAAACTTATTGCAACTACAACACAAGGCAATGAAATATTCAATTGGGGGCCACGACCAGTAGCAGCGCAAACCTTGTATAGCGATTTAAAATCATCTGGAGTTCCATTTGCTACCTTAGCAGAACAATTACACGGTTGGTATGCTAAAGATAAAACCATAAGTACACAGCAAGAACTGTTAACATTACTTACTGCATCGGTAGTTTAATAGCGTATTACTTGATATGATTATAAAATAGCGGCTACATTACAGCCGCTATTTCTTTGTAGCTAGCTGCACCTTTTACCCTTATTTTTACCCACTTGAACCAACGATCAATGACGCCCATTTTAAACGATATTGAAGCACTAGCAGCACAACATTTACCCGTAAGGGTGAGCCGAATTGAAAAGCTACCGCAAAGCGGTAGCGATCGTATTTATTATCGCATTTTCTGCGAAGATGAAAGTACGTTTATTGCTACCTATAATACCAATATTAAAGAGAACAAAACCTTTGTAAAATTCACACAACATTTTCTATCAAAGCAACTGCCTGTTCCCAAAATTGTTGCTGTGAACGAGCGTTACGATGTGTATTTGCAGCAAGATTTAGGTGCAGAAAGTTTGTTGAATCAAATAGAAAAAGAAGGGCACTCGCAGCGAGTGTATGAGTTGTTTGAACAAAGCTTGAAAGCTTTAGCAAAATTGCAAATTCACGGACATGAAGATTTTAATTATGGTTGGTGCCTTACGGCAAAAGAATTTGGCAAGCAAGCTATTTTAAGTGATTTGTTATACTTCAAGTACTATTTTTTAGATACACTGAAACAACCTTACGATAAGCAAGCATTACTAGACGATTTTGATGCATTAGCCACTTACCTTACTCGTACGCAATACAAGTATTTCATGTTCCGCGATTTTCAAAGTAGAAATATTGTGGTTCATAACAATGCTGTTAGTTTTATTGATTATCAAGGTGGTATGCAAGGTGCTTTGCAATACGATGTAGCGAGTTTGTTGTGGCAAGCGAAAGCAGAGCTTCCTGAAACTTGGAAGGTACAATTATTGAACTATTATATAGATGAAGTTGAGCAGCTATTGCAACGACCTATCGATAGAAATACATTTACAAGTCAGTATAATGGCTATGTGCTTATTCGTTTGTTGCAAGTATTAGGTGCATATGGTTTCAGAGGTTTGTTTGAACGTAAAGCACACTTTTTGGCGAGCATACCATTAGCATTGCAAAACTTAAAATGGTTTTTGGCTAATTGTAGAGTAGGTATATCAGTTCCGGAATTTGAGCAACTCCTACAGTTTGTTACAAGCGATAGTATTATAGCACAGTTTACACCAACACAAGCCAATGAACAAACACCCTTGGTAATAGAGGTGAATAGCTTTAGTTATAAAAAAGGAATTCCAAAAGATCATTCTGAAAATGGAGGCGGTTTTGTGTTTGATATGCGAGGAATACTAAACCCTGGACGATTTGATGAGTACAAGCACTTAAGCGGCAAAGACAAACTGGTACAAGACTTCTTAGAACAGCGTACCAAGATGAATGAATTCTTGAATAGTGTTTGGGATTTGGTTGATGTTAATGTAGAGAACTATTTAAGCAGAGGCTTTGAGCATTTGCAAATAAATTTTGGTTGTACGGGTGGTCAGCACCGTAGTGTATATGCAGCAGAACAAACTGCACGACACTTAAAGAATAAGTATAAAGTAAAAGTACAGTTAACACATACCAATCAAGCGAATTGGGTAACTACACCTGTAACCAAACAACAAGCATAGTATATGAAAGCAATGTTGTTAGCCGCTGGCTTGGGAACTCGTTTAAAGCCTTTTACAGATCATCATCCTAAAGCGTTGGCACCTGTTAACGGCAAGTCGTTACTACAGCGCAACATAGAATAT
>DMPB01000057.1:9073-20556 GCA_003456175.1 Chitinophagaceae bacterium
CCAACATAGAATATTTACAGCAGTTTGGTATTACAGAGGTTGTGGTTAATGTGCATCATTTTGCATCACAAATTATAGACGCTATAACTGCGAATAACGGTTGGGGGAGTACCATAACCATTAGCGATGAAACCGATGCTGTATTGGAAACAGGTGGTGGTTTGCAAAAAGCTACGCATTTACTGCAAAGTGAATCTGATTTTGTTTTGATGAATGCCGACATGCTTACCAACCTTAACCTCACTGCAATGATTGCTGCACATAAAAAGCAGCAACCGCTGGCAACACTGGCAGTAACACAGCGCACAAGTAGTAGAGTTTTTTTGTTTGATACGCAGTTAACGCTTTGTGGTTGGCGTAATACTGCAACAGGAGAGGAGAAATTGCCTCGAACAGCAGCAACGTATATGCCGTTAGCATTTAGTGGTGTGCATGTAATAAACAGTGCTATTTTTTCGTTATTAAAGCCCGGAAAATATTCTATGGTAGATGTGTATTTAGCACAAGCAGCAACACATGCTATTCAAGGGTTTGACCACACGGGTGACATATTATTAGATGTTGGAAAGCCTGATGCTTTAGCAAAGGCTGCAACATTGTTTGCCTAAAGAAAATTTATGATGCGATTTGCATTGGTTGGTTGCGGAAAAATTGGAGAGCGACATGCGAAATACATTCACGAATTCGCATCGTTGGTGGCATTGTGCGATACAGCAACAGATGCATTACAAACATTTGCACATAAATATCCGCAAGCAACTACTTTCACAGATTTTACTACAATGCTTACGCAAATAGATGCCGATGTAGTATCTATTTGTACACCGAATGGCGAACATGCTAATCAGGCGCTGGCAGCGTTAGAATCAGGCTTTCATGTGTTGGTAGAAAAACCCATGGCCATACATAGCGCCGATGCTAAGCTAATGATAGCTACAGCAGAAAGGGTTGGTAGAAAGCTGTTTGTAGTAAAACAAAATAGATTTAACCCACCAGTAGTAGCGGTAAAAAATGCACTCGAAAGTGGTACGCTTGGAAAAATTTTGAGTGTGCAAGTCAACTGCTTTTGGAATAGAAATGAAGCCTACTACAACAATAGCTGGCGCGGTTCGCAACAATTAGATGGTGGCACTTTGTACACACAATTTAGTCATTTTATTGATTTAATTTATTGGTTAGCAGGCCCTATGCAAGAAGTGAAGGCGTTTACAAATAATGCACAGCATCAGGGTGTTATTGATTTTGAAGATCAGGGTGTGGTATGTTTTAATACCAATAGCGGTGCGTTAGGTACCATACACTTTACAGTAAATGCTTACGCAAAAAATATGGAAGGTAGTATTGCCCTTTTCTGTGAAAAAGGTACTGTAAAAATTGGTGGCCAATATTTAAACGAACTTGAGTATCAAAGTATCGATAATTTTGTATTTGAAAATTTACCCATTGGTAATGGCCCTAACAATTATGGTGCATACGTAGGTAGTATGAGCAATCACGATGTACTTTACAAAACATTAGTAACACAGTTTCATCAACCACCGGCTATTATTGCTGGAGCCGATGCATTACATAGTGTAATTGCTATTGAAAAAATTTATGCAGCGGCAACGTATCAAAAGCATTGCTTATGAGCATACAATATTCTAATGTAAGTATACACGAATCGGTACAGCATGGTGAGCATGTTACTGTTGTAATGCCAAGTAATGTATATGGTTGTACGCTTGGGAATCATGTTTTCGTTGGGCCATTCTGCGAAATACAAAAAAATGTAACCATCGGCGATTATACACGTATTCAAAGCCACAGCTTTATCTGCGAATTAGTAACCATCGGTAGCCATTGTTTTATTGGTCATGGAGTTATGTTTATTAACGATACGTTTAGTGAAGGTGGCCCTGCTAGAGGCAATAAAAATTTATGGAAAAAAACAACCATAGGTAATCATGTGAGTATTGGTAGTAATGCTACCATATTGCCGGTAGATATTTGCGATGGTACTGTTATTGGTGCTGGTGCTGTAGTAACTAAATCTATAACAGTGCCCGGTGTGTACGCTGGTAATCCTGCTAAGTTGTTGCGTAAGTTGTAGGTAATGATATTGTTTTCATTTACCGTAAGGAATACATATGTATAATTTTCAGTGTATTATAATTGAAAGAATACGCCCGTGGTAAGCGTACCTGCACCTGTTCTATTATTACCCAAACTTTTATCGCTTTGTAGTATCGTAAGGCCAACATTACCACCTCCTGAAATAAATACTTCCCATTGCTTGAATTTGTAACCAATAGTACCGCCACCTTGTATACCTAACGCATAAGGATTAACACGTGGTTGAATATCTTCTTCGTTGTCGAATACTACAGCATAGGGTAAAAGTGGTTGTGTGTACTGAGCATCGTAATACACTTTTGAATTGCCTTTTGAAGTGTTGCGTGCATAGGTTAAAATACCAAAGTAAGGGCCTGCGTTAAAAGTTACACTCCAGTGCTTGCGGTTAACAATGTGATATTTTGCTAGTGCTGCTACTTCAATGTAATGTAGCACTACTTTGTTATCGAAACGTGTGAACACATACTCGGGTACTTGCACGCCTGCAGGTATAAAACTTTCGAAACCTACAGTTCTAATTTTTTGGTCGCCATTTTTTTGTCCGCCCTGCGTAGCATAATTGATTTCGCCTTGTAACGATAATAATTCACTAATGCGATAGTCGGTAATGATACCGAAATATGGCCCCATGATGCTGCTGTAGCCATAGGCTTGTGAATTATCATTGCCACTCGGATCTTGCAAATTAGGCAAACTAATGCCACCCTTTACACCAATTCGCCAGCGGTGTTGTGCCTGTATTTGGGCAACGGTAATGATACTAAGTAGAAGTGTTACATAAAGCCTGATCATACGACCAATTTTGGCTCAAGATACAATATTTAGGCTGCTCGAAGCTTACTTATAGCTGATTTTGAGCATAAGTAGCCATTGTTGTAAAAGACAGTGTGATGTACCTATAAGACTAAAAAGGGCAATTCTGATCAACAAACTCTGTGAAATGGTTCAATTTTATGTTTCAATATCCGAATAACCATATCATTTAAACCAATATCATGAAACACAATAATCTATCCTGTCTATTGAGTATTGCTCTAACGTAAGTAATAAGGTGGTATTAAGCCACCTTACGGTAAAACACACCGCTAAGTGTTTGTGTGTATTGAAATAACCATATCCAAATCCTTTGGCGTAAGCCACTAATCCTCCTTTCTATGAAACCGCATCTTCACATTCATCCTTGGCTACATGCGAAGCTTGTAGTACAAATCCGAAAAAGTTGTTGGTTACTTGGTATGTATCTTTTATTGGTTGTGCAAAGTGCTGCTGCTGCCGATGGTAGCGATATTAGCAGGTTGTATAACCACTTGTTTAGTAGTAGCATGCTACAACAACAGTATGCTCATATGCTGCAATTATACCATGTACCTACCACTTTAGGTAAGTATTTATTACCCGATGGAACATTACCTAGCCACATGCAAGGTAGTTTCAATGCTCAGGGCTATCGGTTAGCAGCTCAACGTGCCGATGGCAAACTTCGTTTTGAACAAGTAAGCAATACACCAACAAGTACTGCGGTAGAAAATAATTGTAACGATGGTTGGGATAGTCGTTTTGGCATTAACAATGGTGCCATTGGTTCTTTATTAGCAGTTGCAGTAGATGGTTCAGGTAATGTATATGTAGGAGGTAGTTTCTCAATTGCAGGTAGTGTTGTAGCCAACAATATTGCTAAATGGAATGGCGTAACATGGGAACCACTCGGGGCACAACAAACCATTAATGGTAACGGTGTTAACGGTACTGTAATGGCTATTGCTGCAAGTGGTAGCAAAGTATATGTAGGTGGTGCATTTAGTATTGCCTACAACAGCATGGCAGTGCAGGTAAGAGCCAACAAAATTGCCGTTTGGGATGGTGTACAGTGGGCAACTTTAGGTACCGATGCTACCAATGGTAACGGTGTGAATGGTTTGGTAAATGCCATTGCAGTGAGTGGAAATAAAGTGTTTGTAGGTGGTATATTTACGCAAGTATATAATAATGCCAATGCTGCTATCACCGCCAATAACATTGCTGTTTGGAATGGTACTAGCTGGGGTGTTTTAGGTGCTACCGGAACTGCCAACGGTGTGAACGGAGCAGTGAATGCCCTTGCGGTAAATGGTAATACACTTTGGGTAGGCGGTGCCTTTCGTCAGGCATATCAATCTGGTACAACCTTACAAGTAAATAATATTGTTGCTTGGAGTGGCACAGCATGGAACCGCTTGGGCACAGGTAATACGCTTACTGGCAACGGCGTGAGTGATATTGTAAATACCATTGCTATTGGTAGTAATGGTAAAGTATATGTGGGTGGTAACTTCACTACAGCTTATAATGCTACAGGTGCTGCTGTTACAACCAACTATATTGCTTGTTGGAATGGTAGCTCATGGAGTGCTCTAGGTACTGGTACCACTGCTACTGGTAATGGTGTTAACAATGCTGTAAAAACAATTGTAGTAGCCGATAGTTTAGTACATGCCGCCGGCGAATTTACCAATACCTACTGTGGTGTTGCTACATATAACAGACAGCGTATCGCAAGTTGGAATGGTACTACATGGTTGCCCATGGGTGGTGCACAACAAAATGGTGCCACTGCTGGCATTAACGCTATGTGTGTTAGAAATAGTGAGTTGTTTTTAGTGGGTAATTTTTCTGGAGTGGTAGCAAGTAACGGGCAAACTATTGCAGCTGGTAAAATTGCAGTTTGGCGTAATAACAGTTGGGACCACGTAGATGCTAATATTCATAATCTTGGTGGTTATGGTTTAAATGGTACTATATACACCGTAGCTGTTAAAAACAATATCGTATATGTAGGTGGTGAATTTTCAATGGCATATAACAGCAGTAATACAGTGCAAGTGAACAATATTGCCATGTGGGATGGTGCTCAATGGAAGCCAATTGGTAATGGTGCTAATGGAACTGTTAATACTATTGCTATTCATAATAACGATGTATATGCAGGCGGCTGGTTTAGCAGCGTGTACAACACCAACAATCAACAAGTGGTTGCTAATTATATAGCTTGTTGGAATGGTTCTACATGGAGTGCTCTCGGTAGTTCTAATTCATTTCTTGGTAATGGCGTGAATGGTAATGTTAATACCATAGTTTCTTATGGTAATAATCTCATTGTAGGTGGCAGCTTTTCTAATGCTTACAGTAGTGCAACTAATAACCTTACGGTAAATAATATTGCTATTTGGAATGGTACAACTTGGCAACGCTTCTGCGGTAACGATGCTGGTAATGGTGTAAATGGTGAAGTGAAACAAGTATTGGTATCTAACAACAATGTTTATGTTGCTGGTGCATTTACTACCGCACTAAATGCAAGTAATACTGTTGTAGCCAATCGTATCGCAATGTGGAATGGTACTACCTGGATTAGCTTTGGTAAGGGTGTTAATGGTACTGCAAATAGCGTTGCGGTTGTGGGCGATAAAGTATATGTAGGCGGTAATTTTTTAAATGCTTCTAATACTGATAATACAACCGTTAGTTGTAGCAAAATTGCTATGTGGAACGGCTCAGTATGGCAACCACTAGGCGATGCTAGTTTAAACGGATTAAATGGCAATGTTATTAGTATGAGTGCCATGGGTAATAACGTATATGTGGGTGGTAACTTCACTACTGCATACGATGTTGCCTCGGCGGTAACTGTGAATCGCATTGCAGTATGGACTGGCGAAAAATGGACTACTCTTTCTAATGGAGCTAATGCCACAGTCAACAGTATTGTAGCTGTTAATAATCGTGTACACGTTGGTGGTGCATTTAATACAATGGGTTGTAAAATAAGTGCAGCTTATGCCTTGTATTACGAGCCCATAATTTGGCGTGGTGTACAAAGTAACCAATGGAGCGATGCTCGTAACTGGAGCCCCAACGCAGTACCAGATAGTAATAGTTATGTAATGATTCCTGATACTGCAAATGCTAACGAGCCTGTTATCTCACAATATGCATTTGCATATAATATTGCTATTGGCGCAGCTAGAACATTAACGATTAATAATAACGCTTCCCTTACGGTAAAAGGTGTGAAACTGTATAACGATGGTGTTGTAAGAGGTGAAGGTTATCTAATGATGAATGCCAGTTTCCCTCAAATGATAACCGGCGTTGGTACAGTACAGAATATTGCAATCAACAATACTGAAAATGTTACCGTACAGTCAGATGATACGTTGATAGTAACTGGTAATTACAAACCAATTGCAGGTAGCTTATACGTAAGAGCCAATATAACTTTTACCAGTACTAGTAGTATTGCTAACACAAATATTACCGATTACATTAAAGGCAATGTTGTTACAGAACAAGCCATACCAGCAGCCCCAGCACGCCGATACTTGTTTGTGGCAAGTCCTGTACAAGCACGTATTGATAGTAGTTGGCAACAAAGCATACACATAACAGGCGAAATTGGTACTTGTGGTACTATTACCGCCAATGGCTTCGATGGTAGTGTAAGTGGTGCTCCAAGTATGTTAACTTACAATAGTAATGCACTTTTAGGTACACGTTGGCAGTCTGTAGCGAACACCAATAGAACTAGTATACAACCCACAGTTGGGTACAAATTATTGGTACGTGGTCATCGTAACGAAGGCTGTACTTTACTAAGCGGTACTAATGTGGCAGCATCGGCGGTAACTTTAAAAGCAGTAGGCACACTTGCAATGGGCAATGTTGCAGTAACCTTACAACCCAACGATTTCAACTTAGTAGGTAACCCATACATAAGTGCTATTGATTTCAATACTGTTGCTGCACAAAATAGTCAACATATTTTTGCGGCTTATTGGATTCAGTATCCGCAGAACAAACCTGGTATTTACACAGTGTACAACGCTGGTACCATGCTTAATAAACCTAGTGATGTAAGCAATACTAATATTCTTCCTGTTGGGCAGGCATTTACCGTAAGGACAAAAAACACCACAACAAGTATTAGTAATTTCTTTACCGAAAATAATAAAGCTAATAGCCTTACGGCAAATAACAACGCACCTGTATGGCAAGGTTTTATAAGAGTTGGGCTACATACTGCTAGTAACGAAGTATTAGACGAAATGGTAATTCGTTTTAGTAACGATAACACAGTACGTGGTAACGTTATTAATAATTACGATGCACCTGCCATGCAAGAAGCTAACTATCGCATTGCAAGTAAGAAGCAACAACAAGCAATGAGTATTCAAACACGTGATGCTAGCTATGCGATAGATACAGTAACATTAAATGTGGTAACACTCACACCAGATATTTATATTTTAAATTTTAGTGATATACAGTTGCCGGCTAATGGTGCATTGTTAATTGATCGTTTCACTAGAACAGAAACAATTGTTACCAATAACATGCAGTATCGTTATACAGTTACCAATAATGTAGCGAGCCAGGCCGAAGACAGATTTCAATTAGTATTCCGTAGTGCTAGTGTACTGCCTGTAACATTTACAAGTATCAGTGCAGAACGCCAACAAGCAGGTGCTTTAGTAACATGGAGCTTACCCAGCGATGATGATACTAAAACGTACGAAGTACAACGCAGTAACGATGCTCGCAACTATAATACTGTTGGTGTAGTAGCTGCTAATAATAGTCGTGTTGCTGTAAGCTATCAATGGAAAGATATAACGCCCATACAAGGCAAAGTGTACTATCGTATTAAAGCAGTAGCGCAGAACGATAAAACTACTTTGAGTGCAGTTGTAATGGTACAACAAGTACAACAAAATATAGTATTGCAGTTATATCCCAATCCGGTACAACATACGTTGCAGGTAAGTTTTACTAAGCCTATCAACAACAACGTACAAGTAGTGGTGGTGAATGCTAATGGTGCACAGGTAATGATGTTGCCGACAGTGCAGGTAGCTAATCAGTTGCAGTTGCCAGTAGCCACATTACCGGCCGGGGCATATCATTTGCAAATACAATTGCCCGATGGTACAACTGCAAGTGGCATGTTTGTAAAGCAATAACAGTAAGGTTTTGTTGATGTTTATAACAAAAGCTATGGGGCGGCCGCAGGCCGCCCCATAGCTTTTGTTATCTTTTGTTATCACTAATCTAAACTTTGGTTAGCTGCTGCAGCCACTTTTAACAACCGATCAAATTGCTCTGGCGATAAATCGTTATAAAAAAAGTAAATCGGATCTACGGGCTTACCATTCTTGTGAACTTCGTAATGGCAGTGTGGCCCCGTGCTCTTACCCGTGCTACCAACATAACCAATTACTTCGCCTCGTTTTATTGTTTGTCCGGCACGTGCTTTAATACGTACCATATGGCCATATAATGTTTCATATCCATAGCCATGGTTAATTACAACATGGTTACCATAGCCGCTACTGTTATAGCCAGCCTCTTTCACTCTGCCATCGGCGGTAGCATAAATAGGTGTGCCTTGTGGTGCAGTGAAATCGAGGCCTGCATGAAATTTGGTTACCTTGTACACGGGGTCGATGCGGTAACCGAAACCACTAGCAATACGATTTAGATTTTTATTACTCACAGGCTGAATAGCAGGAATGGCCTTTAATAACCGTTCTTTGTTTTTCACCATACCAGCAATTTCGCTGTAACTCTTTTCTTGATAAGCAATACGTTTTGAAAGTGTATTCAATTGCTGTGTCATACTGGCTACCATATCGTTCTCAGAAAGTGTAGCAAGCAAGGCTAGTTCCTTGTTTTTTTCCATGGCTACTAAACGAGCACTATCTGGTATCGGATCGGCTTCAAAAACACTGCGATACACTTCGTTATCACGCTTCGAAAGCTCATCCATTTGTGCGGTAAGTGCATCTACCTGCTTGCGCAAAATGGTATAATTCTGTTGTAGCTCTTTATTTTGTTGTTTTAGCAACGTTTCTTGAGGCCGTTCTATGTATTGAAATGCAATGGCTACAATAATAATTGCCGTTACCAATGCTGCTGCTATAAAGCCAAACACACGCAATAATTTTACCCGAAAGGGTACTTCGAGCTTCTCGTAGCGGAGCGTGTGGGTATTGTAATAATATTTTACTTTTTTCATAGCCTTATAAACATTTACCGTAAGGTAGCCTTGCGGCAAATGGTGGTAAAGGTGCTAAATCACAAGCATATTCCGCCACCAAACTCTTGCGGTTGCCCGCAAAGACCTTAGTTTTGCGGCCTTGTAAGTGGTCAAAGATAACCGCTTGCCCTTTTAACAATACTCTAAAATAATTACTTGGTGTTTATGCTTACCGCAGCCCAAATACGTCAGCAGTTTTTAGATTTCTTCGCCAGCAAGCAGCACGATGTGGTGCCCAGTGCTCCGATAGTGGTTAAAAACGATCCAACATTGCTTTTTACCAATGCTGGTATGAACCAGTTTAAAGATTATTTTTTGGGTAATAAAGTGCCCGCCAATCCACGTATTGCTGACACCCAAAAATGCTTGCGAGTAAGCGGAAAGCATAACGATTTAGAAGAAGTAGGTGTAGATACTTACCACCATACCATGTTTGAAATGCTGGGCAACTGGAGCTTTGGTAACTATTTTAAAGCTGAAGCAATTGCATGGAGCTGGGAATTATTAACGGAGGTATACCAACTCGATAAAGATCGACTGTATGTAACCATTTTTGAAGGCGATGAAAAGGAAGGCTTGCCTCGCGATGAAGAAGCCTACAATGAGTGGAAAAAATGGATTGCAGAAGACCGTATTTTACTGGGCAACAAAAAAGATAATTTCTGGGAAATGGGCGATACCGGCCCTTGTGGCCCATGTACCGAAATACATGTTGATTGTCGTACCCCTGAAGAAAGAGCCGCTGTTGCAGGGAAAGATTTAGTAAATAATGATCATCCGCAGGTAATTGAAATTTGGAATAATGTATTTATTCAGTTTAACCGATTGAAAGATGGTTCGTTACAGCAATTGCCCGCAAAGCACGTAGATACTGGTATGGGTTTTGAACGTTTGGTACGTGTATTACAAGGCAAAACAAGTAATTACGATACCGATGTATTCTCAGGTACTATCAAAGCTATTGAAGGTATCACCAGCCAAACATATACTGCTGGCGATGATAAGCAAAGCGTTGCTTTTCGCGTATTAGCCGATCATATTAGAGCTATCAGTTTTACCATTGCCGATGGTCAATTGCCTTCTAATACTGGTGCCGGTTATGTTATCAGAAGAATTTTAAGAAGAGCTGTTCGCTATTACTATTCGTATCTCGATTATAAGCAACCGTTATTATTTCAATTGGTACCTGTGCTTGCGGCACAATTCGAACGTGTGTTCCCAGAATTGCATCAACAATTAGATTTTGTAAGTAAAGTGGTTAAAGAAGAAGAAGATGCTTTCTTACGAACACTTGAAAAAGGGTTGAAGCGTATCAACGATATACTTGCAACTGAAAAAGCGAGTGGGTCTGGTAGTATTAATGGCAAAGAGGCTTTTGAACTATTCGACACTTACGGTTTTCCGATAGATTTAACTCGATTGATTGCACAAGAGAATAATCTTCAGGTAGATGAGCCAGGGTTTGAAGCTGAAATGGCACAGCAAAAAGCACGCAGTCGTGCTGCCACCGCTATCGACACAGAAGACTGGGTAACCGTGAACGATGTGGCTAATACCAGTTTTGTTGGGTATCATACCACTGAAACCACTACCAAAGTGGCGAAGTACAGAAAAGTAAAGGCTAAAGGAAAAGAAGCCTATCAAATTGTGTTAGAAGCAACACCTTTTTATGCTGAAAGCGGTGGCCAAGTTGGCGATAGTGGCACGCTTACTATTGATGGTGAAACAATAACCATTTATGATACCAAGAAAGAAAACAACTTGTTTATTCACTTTGCTGACGCTATTCCTGCCGTTCTTAGTGGCAGTGTAATTGCACAAGTGAATACTACCAGAAGGCATGAAATTACAGTACACCATAGTGCAACGCATTTAATGCATGCCGCTTTACGTAAAGTACTAGGTACACACGTGGCACAAAAAGGTAGTTTGGTGAATGAGGAACATTTGCGTTTCGATTTTTCGCATTTTGCAAAACTTACCTCTGAAGAAATTGCACAAGTAGAGGCTATTGTGAATACAAAGATTCGTGAGAACGTTCCGGTTGTAATTAAAGAAATGAGTAAAGACGATGCCATTGCTATGGGTGCTATGGCGTTGTTCGGAGAAAAATATGCAGATACAGTTCGTGTAGTAGTGATAGATCCCAATTATAGTATTGAACTGTGTGGTGGTACACACGTAGGCAATACCGGCGAACTTGGCTTTTTTGCTATTAAGCACGAAACTGCAGTAGCTGCAGGTGTACGTAGGGTAGAAGCTGTTTGTGGTGCCGCTGCCGAGCAATACATTATTG
>DMPB01000057.1:20781-25684 GCA_003456175.1 Chitinophagaceae bacterium
TGCCGAGCAATACATTATTGAGCATATGCAGCTACTACAAGATATTAAAGTAGCATTGAAGCATCCTAAAGATGTATTGAAGGCAATTGAACAACAACAAGCTGAGGTAAGCGACTTACGAAAAAAATTAGAATCATTAGAAGCAAAACAATTGGCAGCCATACAAGCTAATTTGGTACCACAAGCCACAACGCACAATACATATAATTTCTTAGGCACACAAGTAGAGGTAAGTAGTGCCGACGCATTGCGCAATTTGGCTGTTGGTATTAAAACTGCCTTAGGTGATGTGGCTGTTGTGGTACTAACCGCAGCCATTGATGGTAAGGCGTCTGTAGTTATTGCTGCTGGCGATGCTGCTGTTGCGAAAGGTGTTGATGCTGGCAAGCTTATTAAAACTGTTGTAGCTCCTTTAATTAAAGGTGGCGGTGGCGGCCAAAAACATTTGGCCAATGCAGGCGGTGTAGATACAGCACAACTGTCACAAGTAATTGATGCCGTGAAGCAAAAATTATAATGTGTTACATATACACTTAAAATGAAAATCACCCTTATTTAAGGGTGATTTTTTATTTCCTTACGGTAAATGCTGATGCACACTGTAATACACGCCAGATTTGCATCAGCTAACATTGTATCCGAACCCGTCGCAATTAATATAATTAAAAATGTGTATTTATTTACCGTAAGGTGTATTGTGTATATGTTACAGCGAAATAGGTTGTTTTAGGTTTCAATTCGGTTATTAGTTGGTGTGATTCGTGTCAGGTTTACAGATGCTTTTTATCGTCAAATTCGTTGTAGCAATCGTAAGAAAGCTTATCTGTTTATCTAATTGTATGTTATGAAACGCTTGTACACCATTGGCAGGCCTTGGTTCATATCATTGCTGTTGTTGCTGCTTGGCTTGCGTGTGAATGCACAACAACAAACGCTAATGATTGACGATGCAAATTTTGCATCGCAAGCAACCTATGGTGCAGGTAGCGATATTGCTGTGTTGTTCAAAACAACCGGCTGTTATAATGTTAACAATACTTTTCGCCTTATCTTATCAAATAGTACCGGTGGTTTTGATAATGGTACTATTGTTGTTGGTAGCTATAACAGCGATTTTGCAACATTCATCAATGGTATCATTCCGGCCACAGTTGCAAGTGGTAATAACTATCGTTTATTGCTTACAGCTTCAGATCCGAACTTAAGAGATACAACTACTTTTTTTGCTATTAGCAATACTGTTGCTCCGCGTGCAAGGATCAATGCAAGTGCCTCATCTCGAATTTTAAGAGCCGATTATGCGTACGGATTTTGTGCTAGTCCGAGTGCTGCTCAGAACTTGAGTTTGAATGATGTTAGTACAAGTGGTGCTAGTACTATTGGTACATTGAAAAACGAAATTACAGGTGTAACAACTGCTACGCAACAAAGTGCTGGTTCTTCATATAATATTTTTTTAGATCGTTTTTATTATACTTATTTGGTGAAGGCCGAGTTGAATGGTGTAGTTGCAAGTAGGGCGTATCAGTTAGTAAATAGTCGTAACAGAATTACATTAGGTGTTGATGGTGAGCAATCTGGTTGCTTACCAAGAGAGTTAGAGTTTCAGGTAGGTATTGATGCTCAGTTTGGTGGTATCAGTGAAAACTATCCTGGGGCAACCTATACAGTAAGTTGGGGCGATAACACAAGCACAACCTATCGTTACTGCGATTTAATGGCACGTAATGGTCGTATTTCGCACTTGTATAACAATACATCTTGTAACCTTCCTGGCGTGTCTTATAACATTACTATTACCATGGATCAACCGTGGACAAACAGTAGTGTATGCGATAGACCACAAGTTACTACAAGAGCTAAAATTTCTAAGAAGCCTACAGCTTATTTTCAACTGCCAGAAACTGCTTGTTTAAACAGTCAGGTGTTAATTCGTAACGTGAGTGATGCGGGTCAGGCTGCCTTTGGTACAAGCTGCGTTTCAAGGGCCGATTTTTTCTGGTATGTTAATGGTGTGTTGGTACAAACTAACATCGATAGAACATCGGCTCAAGCGAACCTTAATTATCGTTTCACACAGCCTGGTATGAATATTGTGAAATTAGTAGTAGATAACCATGCTTGTGCTGTGAGTGATAGTACTGATACTATTTGTATTGAACCAACACCTGTAGTTCGTTACAAGGTAAATAATGCCGATACGGTTAATGGTTGTACTCCTTTTCAATTTGCATTAAATAATCAGTCAAACCCATTTTATTGTGCTCCACCCACTTACTTTTTCGATGTATTTAATAGATCCAACAATAGTTTGGTAGCAACAAATAGTGGTGTATACACTATTGATTGGAGTAGTGGTGGTGCAACTCCTAACTTTCAATTTAATACACCTGGTAGCTATTATATTAGAATTAGACATATCAATGCTTGTGGTACAGGTGCAGATACCATTTTTGTTAATGCAATTGGTGGTAGTTCTATTACATTACCAAGTGATAAAGCTTACTGTAATACACGTACAATTAATTTCGGTACAGATACTGCACACCGCCCTATATTCAATGGTATTACAGGTGTGCCTGCTTTTGAATGGATTGTTTCTGGAGGTGCTTTTACCTATTTGAACGGCACCAATGCGAATAGCATGTACCCTCAAATTCGGTTTGAAAATGCAACTACTTATGAGGTAGTAGTACGTTTCAATAATAATTGTGGTATCAGTACCGATACACAAATCATTCGCTTTGATCCTGCTTTGTCTATGGTGTTACATAAAACAAATGATACCATTTGTTACACCAACAATCTTATTAATTACACTGCAGCGATTAATGTAAGTAGTTACGATAGTATCCGTTGGATGAGTACTGGTACGGGTATTTTTTCAAATCCCAATGGTACCATCACCAACTATACACTAAGTGATACCGATAGAAACTTGAGTAGCTTTTTAGTAATTGCAGCTGCTTATCCGCAACAAGGTAGCACTTGTAGTATAGCCAGAGATACAATTAGAGTAGTAGTAACTCCGCACAACTTTGGTATAGATAGTACACGTATCATTTGTTCTGGTACTGCATTTCAGTATATACCTAGAGCAAGTGTTACAGGAGTAACTTTTAACTATACAGCTAGTGTTATTAGCGGTAATGCAACTGGCTTTACAGCAAATGGTAGTGGTACTATTAACAACACACTTACCAATACCAATGCTAATAGTAATGCGATTGTAGCGTATAGATATAGAACATTTTATAGAGGTTGTGAGGGTGATAGTTTTACTGTATATGTACATGTGAATGCTCGTCCGAATGCACGTACAACACATTTGGTAGATACTGTATGTAGCGGCCAGCAAGTTGGATTGCAATTATTGAGTGGCTTGCCTAATACAAGATATACATGGACAGCTACTGCTACTGGTGGTAATATTCAGGGCTTTACACAACAAGCTACACCTATTGTATTAAACGCCGTGCCAGATGTTGTAAGTAATGTACATACTGTTACCGGTAGATTGATTTACAGTTTCACTGCTTCAAATGGTTCTTGTACTGGTAATACTTGGCGAGATACTATTTTTATAAAGCCAGGTGTAAGTGCTGCTAATGCAGGTGCCGATCAGTACTTATGTGCTGCTACAGCTACCGTATTAAATGCAAACACTCCTGTATTGGGTAATGGCTTATGGCGACAAATAGATGGACCCGCTGTTAATATTGAGCAGCCTAATAATGCCACTACTAACATCACCAATATTGCTGCCGATACTGTTGTTACAATGGTATGGCAAATTTCTGATGCCAGTAGCTGCTTGCCTAGTGTTGATACCATTCGAATTTTTAATAGACCCACAACAACTATTGCAAAACTAGGCGATGATACTACTTATTGTAACATCACCAATGGTAGTGTAGTACGTATCGATCTGCGAAATTCATTTACCGTAAGGGCATATGAAAACGTACAATGGCAAGTACTACAAAGTCCTGCAGGTGCAACAGTTCAGCCAATTGCACAACAAGGCAACGAGATCAGTTTTAACGTTAACAGAGTTGGTATTTACCGTTTTGCTCTAAGTATTAATAATGGTGCTTGTGCTACTACTTTCGATACCATACAAGTGGCCTTATACGGTTCGGTAACACGTGGTAATATTATTTTTAATAATCAAGTATGTGGTAACATAACTACTGTGGTTAGAGCACAACAATATGTTGGTACTATTCAATCTTGGCAAATATTTGCCGATGGTATTTGGACTACTATTGGCAATCATACAGCAGATACATTATTGGTATCTACAACTACCAGCGATTCATTAATTCGTGTGCGTTACATTATAGCAGCAAGTGGTTTGTGTGGCGGAACCGATACAAGCTTAGTGGCTACCATTCGGGTAATACCTGCTAGTGAAGGTGGTTTTATCACAGCAAGTATTGATACGATATGTGTTGCGAATACCCCCGTTTTCCTTACGGTAAATGCTCGTGTTGGTAATATCATTCGTTGGGAACGTAGTATTGATAATGGTACTACTTGGCAAGCTATAAACAGTACACAAAGTACAATTAGTGTTAACAACATCACTGCAACTACACGTTTTAGAGTAGTGGTACAAAGTAGTAATTGTGCCATTGCTTATAGTAGCATTAAGCCTGTAGTATTACTCAGCCCTATTGCTAATAACGTATTACAAGCGCCAACAGCAATTTGTGAGAGTGCACCACAGTTACAAGTGACTGGTAGCACGCCTACTGGTAGCGATGGTATGTATTATTATCAATGGCTTATTAGTTACGATGGTGTACAGTTCGATACGATTGTTGGTGCCACTTCAATAAATTATACATCCGATTCTATTCTTCAAAATGCATGGATTAAACGTATTATTCGTACCAAT
>DMPB01000057.1:25897-27653 GCA_003456175.1 Chitinophagaceae bacterium
TAAACGTATTATTCGTACCAATACTTGCGATGCGTTGAGTGAAAGTAATGTGGTACAAATAGTAGTTCGTCCGCAAGCATTAGCGGCGTTCAGAATTATATCTACACAAACTTGTGCTCCATTTATGTTAGCTCCTAACATGGTTGAAGCAACTTTATACCCTACACGTAATAGTAATTATCAATGGTTTATTAACGGCGTATCTATTGGTACAGGCAATATTTTCCCTGGCTACTATGTAGCTGCCGGAACAGATAGTGTAGCTATTACTTTAAAGGCAATAAGCTTATATGGTTGTGCCAACGATAGTGTAACATATGTTATTCGTACTAGTACGCCGCCGCAACCGTCATTTACCGTAAGTGATACCAGCGGATGCGTTCCATTGCAAGTATCATTTAACAATACCACACAGCATATTACAGGTATTCAATACTTCTGGAATTTCGGTAATGGTATTACCAGTGTGCAAGCACAACCCGGTAGTATTTTATATCAGTTACACCCTAATGGTGGCGATACTGCATACACAGTACAACTAATGGCAATTACAGCTTGCGATACTGTAACAGCCACAAAAATTATTCGCTTGAATGGTAGGCCACGAGCTTCCTTCATTCCTGTACGTACTACTGGTTGTTCACCTTTTACTGTAGAATTAAGTAACAATACACACGGTACCAATAATACTTATACATGGACTTTTGGTGATGGTAGTACTCCCTTTATTACCAATAGCTTACAGCAAGTACAACATACCTATATCACAGGGGTACAAACTACTTATCCTATTCAACTTGTAGCCACCAATCAATGTGGTAGCGATACTACTAGTTACAACTTAGTGGTAAGTCCTAACAATATTCAGTTAAACCTTACGGTAAATGGTAATGAGCTAACAGGCTGTGCACCACACAGCGTACGCTTTATTAATGCAAGCCACAATGCCAATTCGTTTACATGGAATTTTAATGATGGCAATACAGCAGTTACATTCAATAACGATGATACTGTAGTACATAGTTTTTTACAAGCTGGCACTTACAATGTTAGTGTAAGAGCCGTTAACAGTTGTAGCGATACAACTATTGCTAGAACCATTGTTGTTTATGGAAAGCCTTCTGCACAATTCACATTAAGTAATAATAATGTGTGTATAGGCGATACTATTACAACTGCAACCAATACACAGGCAGTAAGTACTGTTTGGCGTTGGAGTAATACAACAAGTAACTTGCGTACACCTGCCATTACATTCAGCACTAGTGGTACACATCAAGTACAGTTGATTGCCGCTAATGCATACCCAAGTGGTGTTATATGTGCCGATACAGTTGTGCGTAATGTACAAGTTGTCACACTACGTAGTGGTAATATTCAAGTGAACGATTCAGTAAGTAATTGTGCACCTTTTCAATTACAATATGCCAATGCTACACTTGCAGCAGCTGGTACTACACAATGGTTGTTAAACAGCAATCTTATTAATGCAAATACAAGCGGTACACATACCATTCAAAACAATGGTAGCTACTGGTTACAAATGATACATACAACGAATGGTGGATGTACCTATAAAGATAGTATCCGCATTCGTCTTCAAGCTACTACTGGTACATGGACTTACCAGTCAGGTACAATTTGTAACAACACACCTGTACGCTTTAACGCTCAAACTAATGGAGCCGATAGCATTCGTTGGTATTTTGGCGATGGTAATGTACAAACCACAACTCAGGCTACAGTATTTCATACC
>DMPB01000057.1:27873-37007 GCA_003456175.1 Chitinophagaceae bacterium
AGTATTTCATACCTATGTAAATGCAGGGCACTATGTACCACATGCCATGCTCATAAAAAATGGTGTTGCATGTAATGTGCAATTAATAGGTAGCGATACTATTAAAGTACAACGCATACAAGCAGCTTTTAGAACAGTATTGCAACAACAGTGTGGAAATACACAAGTTAATTTTTACGATAGTACCATTACAAGCAATCATCTTTCACAAATTCGTTGGTCGTTAGGTAATGGTGTACAAGCCACAGGGGTAACTACCACTACCAATTATACCACTACAAATAACTACACTATTCGTATGGTAGTTACAACGGCCGAAGGTTGTACCGATAGTATTACGCGTACAATAGCAGTACCTGTTATGCCAATACCACAAGCTCAAATTGTGTTAGATACTACAGGATGTATTAACCAAACCATCAGTTTTGCAGGTACTGCGAATAGCTTGGCACCCATTACCTTACAACAATGGCAGTTCAGTAATGGATTCACAAGTAATGCTGCAAGCGGACAAATTCGTTTTGCTACTGCAGGTACTTATCAAGCAATGTATATAGCCGGAACAGGTAATGGTTGTGCCGATACTGCTTATGCCAACATACGCATTCAAAGTGTACCCAATGTTGTTGCTAATAGTGTAGATGTTATTTGTCGTGGTAATACAGTAGTGCTACAAGCAATAGGTGCAGAACGTTACACTTGGAGCCCCGCAATTGAACTGGCTTGCGATACATGTGCCACAACCCGTGCCACTCCAACCATCAGTCGTCAGTACATTGTAAGTGGTCGTATGAATGGTAGCAGTTGCATTGGTAGAGATACAATTAACATTACAGTGGTACAACCGCAACAAATACAGGTAGCAGCTTTCGATACTATTTGTGTTGGTCAGAACACACGCCTATTAGCAAGTGGTGCCGATGCTTACCAATGGTGGCCATTACATGGCTTAGATAATGCAACTGTAGCAACACCTATTGCACAGCCAGCAATAACAACACAATACCGTGTTATTGGCCGCGATGCCTACAGTTGCTTTAGCGATACAGGTTATGTAACAGTAGTAGTTGGTCAGCAACCTATGATTGATCTAGGTCCCGATAAGCAAGCAGCAAGTGGCACTAAAATTCCACTTACTAGCAGTGTTGTAAATGGTCCTATTGCACAATGGGTATGGGGTGGTAATGCTACTAGCGATTTAAGTTGTACTACTTGTGCAGTACCAACATTAACGGTGCGCACCAATGCAAGTTATACAGTACGTGCAACTACCATTTATGGTTGCGTAGCAACCGATACCTTACAGGTGAAAGCTTTTTGTACCGATGCCCAAGTATATATTCCTAATGCCTTCACACCCGATGGCGATGGCCAGAACGATGTACTCATGGTACGCGGCTCAGGTATTAAGTTGGTGAAGAGCTTCCGCATTTTCAATCGTTGGGGACAAGTAGTGTTTGAACGTGCCAACTTCCAAGCCAACGATGTTGCGCAAGCTTGGGATGGTAAGTTAAAAGGCATACCAGCACCAACCGATGTATACGTGTACACCTGCGAAGTAGTATGCGATAACGATACACCTTTTAGCTATAAAGGTAATATAACTATTATTAGATAATTTAATATGTAATCATTCACCTGTAACCTTCACTTTAAATCTTACAACTATGAAACGCTTAACTATAATAGCTTTTATACTAGGTTACCTTACGGTAAATGCTTACGCACAAGATTTAACCTTCTCTCAATTTTACGAAATACCCATGTTGCGTAACCCTGCCTTAGCAGGCGTATTCGATGGCGATGTAAGGGTTAGTGGCGCTTTTCGCAATCAATGGCAATCTGTCGCAGTACCGTTTCAAACAGGTGCATTAGGGGTAGAATACAAACTGCCTTTTAATCAACACGGCGATTGGCTTACCCTTGGCCTACAAGCAACACACGATGTTGCTGGCGATGTTAAGCTTAAACGTACACAAGTAATGCCGGTACTTAACTTTCATAAAAGTTTAAATGCCGATCGTAATGAATATATCAGTGTAGCATTTATGGCAGGTCCTGTGAACAGCCAGTTCGATCCAACAGCACTTAAAATGAACGATCAATTTGTGAATGGCAGCTACAACGCTAATGCCCCTACACAAGTATTTCAACGAACCGGATTTAACTATTGGGATGCAAGCACCGGCATTAGTTACAGCGCTAGTTATAACGATGATATTCATTATTACGTAGGTGCAGGGCTCTTTCACTTTAATCGTCCGAAAGTGGCATTTTATACCAGTAACAGCAATGTACAATTACAGCCTAAGCTAGCACTTAATGGTGGCTTAACTATACAAACCAGCGACGTTAATAAACTTGTTTTTTATACCGATTATTTTTCGCAAGGTGGTAGCCAACAATTTTTTATAGGTGGCATGTACGGTGTTGATTTAAGTTACGATTGGGATGGCGACCGTACATCAACCCTCTACCTAGGTAGCTTTTATCGTTGGAACGATGCAATTGTTCCAGCCGTAAGGTTATCACTTTATCAAATGAACATAGGCTTAAGTTACGATGTACAAATTGGCCGCTTAAAAACAGCATCACAAATGCGTGGCGGCTTTGAATTAACACTCACTTACAGAGCAAGCCTAAGCAGTCGTAGTCAGTATAGCGATGCTGTACGTTGTGTAGGTAGTGGCTTTTAACAATGGCATAGATACATACAGATAAACAAAATGGCCCGGTGTGTCTACATTGGGCTTTTTTATACATAATATCACTAATTTATCTTTATTTTGCATAAGCACCTATCTCTATATGAAATCACTCGCCAAAATAATACTTTATAGCTGCTTATTTTTCTCTACCATACAAGTAAGCTACGCTTACGCTAAATGTACCGGAAAGAAAGATTGTAAAGCATGCCGCAACTGCACTTCCTGCAAGCATTGTAGCCAGAAAGGTAATAGTTGTAGTGTATGTGCAAAGCTTGTAAGTAAGTAGAAGTAGTAGCGTAAGTATTTGCCGAAAGGCAGCATCATACCCCCAAGTATCAATAGCAAGAACTGTTATTGTATGCCCTAGTATTAGGGTATACCTAACGGTAAATGATAGTATAAACTTAAAGACGATTGAAACAAGTGATGAGATATATCAAATACCAGACTAATTGGATGAGGCTAATACTAACGCTAATAATTTACTTCAGCGTTATGTACTCTAATGCTCAAAGCATTACCATAGATAATGCTAATTTTGTAACAGGCCCTTATGGAAGGAATAGCAGCATTGGTGTTAGGATTAATACTACAGGCTGCTTCAATGAAAATAATCAGTTTAAGCTTTTTTTATCAGATGCAACAGGGAGTTTTGCTAATGAGACAGAAATCGGGACTTTTGCTTCTTATTTCACAACATTTGTCAATGGAACAATTCCCTCGTCTCAAGTAGCAGGGAATAACTATAAGGTTAGAGTAAAAAGTACAAACCCAATTATAGTAAGTGCCGAATCTGTATCTTTTGAAGTATCAAATACACAAGGATTTGCTGCAAGTGTAACTCCTTCTAATACAGATTTAGTTCTCGTTAATCAACAATACTACGGGTGGTGTACTACAGTTGTTGGAGATACAAGTCGATCATTAACTTTACAAAATAATAGTATATCAACTCCAGCATCAAACAGATTGATTGTCATCAATGAAAGGAATAATCAAGTAAGAATTTTTTCAAATTTTGGTTCAAATAATCAAGTCACTATAACTCAAATAGCTAGAACACATCACACTATAATTATATCGTCTGAGAATAATGGTGTGCGGAGTTCTAGAGCGTATAACATCATTAACAATCCTAACAGACTAGCATTATCAACAGACGGAGAACAAAGGGCTTGTTTACCAGGAATTCTTCAATTTGGTGTAACTCTTGCTGGTATAACAGGAATATCTGAAAATTTCCCACTACATAAGTATGAAATAAACTGGGGAGATGGCAGACCTTCTGAAACTCTCAAGTATTGTGAATTAATAAATTCTTCAGGATTAGTTAGTCATGTTTATGATCAGACTTCTTGTGGTCAAACCAACATAGAATTTAATGTTCAGATTAAACTTATTAATTCTTTTTTTCAGGCTAGTGGACCGCCCCTAAACAACTGTGAACAACCTAACGTTGCGACTAAGGCAAAAATTTTCAGAAAGCCAAAAGCTGACTTCAGTTTTTCTACTCCTAACTGTGTAAATACTCCAATTTTATTCACAAATATTAGTGATCCTGGCCAAAGCCAAAGTGGTACTGCCTGTACTCGAAGTGCACGTTACACTTGGTTTGTGAATGGTGTTCAACAACTTAGTAGTAGGGATTCCATTCCAATAAATTTTACATTTACTTTTACTCAGCCAGGTATACACACGATAATGTTAGAAGTTGATAACAACTCCTGTTCGCCTGATACAATGACAAAAACTATCTGTATCTCACCTCGGCCTAACGCTAATTTCTCTTTTCCGAATGGATTAGATTCTATCAAAAATTGTGCACCGCTCAATTTTACAGTAGATAATAGAACTGATACAGGCAACTGTAGAACCGATCGTTTTTCATGGCAAGTTTATCGAGAAGGTAATTTATTTAGTGTTATCCCAAGTGGCAGTGTATTCATCTATACAAACGGCGATTCTACAAGTTACGAACCCACATTTAGGTTTTTGCAAGAAGGTCGATACATATTAAGATTACAGCATAACAATAATTGCGGAAGCATTTTTATTGATCGTCGAGTAATTGTAACAGGCGTTGCTGGCTTAAACATGCCAGGTGCACAAAACTACTGTTTGCCAAGTGCTATTAACTTTGCTAATAACATTAACCATACGCCCACTTATAGCTCAAGTGCCGGAGGTGAAGTGTATACTTGGTCTGTTATTAACCCCACAGGTGGTTCGCATACATTTATTGGTGGTACTAACACTAATAGTCAATTTCCTAATATTCAGTTTAACGGATTTGGAACATTTACCGTAAGGGTTAACTTCAATAATAACTGTCCTGGCTCAGTTGAGCGAACACAAAGCATTACTTTCTTTGATACTATTGGTATTCGCATTTCTCCTACAACTGTAGATACTAGTATTTGTAATCTTACAGATAGCATACAACTACTGCCAGTTACTTATGGCAATATTGCTACCTATCTATGGAACGATAATGCTGCAGGAACATTTAGTAGTACTAATATTCGTTCACCTTGGTTTAGATTTGATAGAACTGATACCGCTAATACAGTAAGGCTTACGGTAACTGCTACACCTGCGGGTAATAGTCCTTGTACGTCACGAACTGCAACGCTTAATGTTAGATTTAAGCCAGGTATACATGTTAGTAGTGTTGCAACAAAAGTAATTTGTAGTGGTTCATCGGTGAACTACACACCCACCTTGGTTGGTGGTGGAGGTACCTTTACATACACCGCTGCTATAAGTAGTGGTAACGTTACAGGATTAACCACTAGTGGAACAGGAAGTATCAATGATGTATTGGTGAATACAAGTAATACCACCAACGCAATCGTAACTTATATCATTACACCTAGTAAAGATGGTTGTAACGGAACACCGTTTACATTTACGGTAACGGTACGTCCTAAACCAGGTATTACAGCTACAGCACCAGCACCTATTTGTAACGGTACACAACCCAATATAACACTTACCAATACCCTCGGTGCCAATGGTCGTTATACTTGGGTGGCAAGTGTTGTATCTGGTACGGTAAGCGGCTTTCAGTCTAATAATACTCCGGCAACAGCTTTCAATGCAACTACACTAAACAATAGCGGCACCAGTGATGCAATTGTACGATATGTATTTACTGCTATCAATCCTGCCAATGGAGCCGAACCGGCTTGTACTGGCGATCAAACTACGGTAGATGTAACAGTACTGCCGGGTGCTAGTGCTGCTAACGCTGGTCCCGATGCTAGTTATTGCAATAGCGCCACACATACATTGGCCGCTACTGCACCAACCGTTGGTGCTGGTACTTGGAGCTTTGTGGGTGCTGCTACGGCAACAATATCTAATGTTAATGATCCGAATGCTATACTCACAGGCTTGCAAAACAATGTTACCTATACCTTACGCTGGACCGTAGCGGGCGTAGGTAGTTGTGGCGGCTCTACCGACGATGTTTCAGTAATCAGCTATCCGCTTATAAAAAATGTAAATGCAGGTGCCGATCAACGTATCTGTACCTTAACCACCACTGGCGATGTAACTGCCACACTGCAAGGCTCTGCTTTAGGAACGAACGAAACAGGTTTGTGGACGATCATTACTGCACCATCTGGAAGCAATGCCAGATTTACTAATGCTGCATTACCTAATACCCAATTTCAAACCAATAGAGCAGGCATTTATACACTCCGTTGGACGGTGAGCAACCCCAAGTGTACTGCTGTTTTCGATGAGGTAACCATTGAAGTATTTCAACAACCCGTTGCAGGTACACTTAGCCCAAATTCAACCGCTGTTTGTAGCGGAGCTTCGGTAACACTTACTTATGTAGGTGGTATTGGTGCTATCGGCGCTTGGGAGCAAAGTACAGATAATGGAACAAGCTGGCAGCCCATTACGCCAACACCTACTAACACCTATACTTTCAATAGCCTTACGGCAAATACACAAGTACGGGTACAAATGATAAGTGTAGGTGCCAGCAGCGGCTGTACACAAACTGCAACCAGCAATGTCGTAACCATCACCGTAAGTCCAAATACTGTAGCCGGTACAATTGCTGGCGATACCTTGGCTTGTACAAGTCCTGTAAGTGGCAACTTACGTTTAAATGGTGCCGTAGGTTCCATTCAATGGCAATCAAGCACTAATAATGGAAGCAGCTGGGCTAATATCACAGGTGCTACTAGTTCGGTATACAATTATAGCGGCATTACACAAGCTACTTTATTCAGAGCATTGGTAACAAGCGGCGCTTGTAATCAGTTGATAAGTAACGAGGTAGGGGTACGTATTGCAACCGCTGCTAGTGGCGCTAACGCCGGCCTCGATCAAATTTTATGTAACGCCACTACTACCAACTTGGCTGCTAATAATCCATCAGGAGGGTTCACTGGAGCTTGGCAGCAAATCAGTGGTACTGCAGTAACAATTGCTAACACTAGCAGCAGCAGTACCAGTATTAGCGGGCTGCAAGCCAACAACGAATACGAATTCCGTTGGACAATTACTGGATTACCTCAGTGCCCTACCAGTAGCGATGTTGTGAAAATATCCGTACGTCCACCACTTCCAACAGCCAATGCCGGAACTGATGCTACGTTATGTGCATTTGTCAATGGTAGCGCAACTACAGGTGGATATACATTACAAGGCAACACATTAAGCAATGCCTGGGAGCGTGGTGAATGGACGATAACAAGCAATCCTAATAATGGTGCTAGCATACCAGTTAATACAGCGAGTAGCCCTAATCCGAGGGTAACATTTACACGCAGCGGTACGTATCAGTTTACGTATACCATTACCAACGATGCTGGTTGTACACCTAGCAATAGCAATGTAACCATACGAGTGTTTGATAAATCGGTTGGTGGTAGTATTACAGCACCAAGTCCTATTTGTATTGGTAGTAACCTTACGGTAAATGCAAGTGGCAGTACTGGCACGTTGTTAACTTGGCAATATCAAATAGCAGGTGGCAGTTGGGTAGATACTGCTGGCGGTAGTGTTAGCGGTATTACATTCAACACAGTACAACAAACCCGCAATTACAGAGCTGTATTTGCATCGGCAGGAGCATCGAATAGTTGTACCGATACAGCACATAGCAATATTTTACAAGTAGTAGTGAATCCGAAATCAGTGGGAGGTACTACGAGTGGTGGTACTATTATTTGTAGTACCGATGGTACTGCAAGGCCCATCACTTTAAGTGGTCATATTGGAACAATAGAAAGATGGGAAGAGAGTAGTAACCTAACTACATGGACGAGCATATCAGGTACAGCAGGGTTAACAACCTATACACCGCCAACTCCCATGAGTGCTACAAAACATTTTAGAGCTATTGTAAAGAGTGGTGTCTGCGATACCGCTATCAGTACCGTAACTACCATACAAGTGGTATCTCCTGCAAGTCGTCCGAATGTTGGAGCAGATATTTATTTGTGCGATGCTACCAATGCTACGCTTTCTGCAGGTAATGCAAGTGGTGGTGGTAGCGTTTTATGGGAGCAAATACAAATAGATGGTGTTAGTGGTCCTACTGCAACCATTACTACACCTGCAGCAACAACCACAACAATTACAGGTTTGCAGTTAGGTAGTGTATATCGTTTCAAGTTTACATTAAGTGGTTTGGGAACATGTCCTGCAACGAGTGATACGGTAGATGTATTCGTACGTCCACCACTTCCAACAGCCAATGCCGGAACTGATGCTACGTTATGTGCATTTGTCAATGGTAGCACAACTACAGGTGGATATACATTANNCCGAAATCAGTGGGAGGTACTACTACCGGCGGTATTACCGTGTGTAGTACCGATCCAACGGCTCATCCTATAACATTAGCAGGACATGTAGGTAGCATTCTTACATGGCAGCAGTCTACTGACATTACAAATCCTAATAGTTGGCAAGACATACCGAGCACTGCTAACCAAGCTGTTTATACGTATACAGCACCACTTACCAGAACAACATATTACAGAGCTATTGTACAAAGTGGTGTATGCGATACTGCTATTAGTAGTGTTACTACTATACAAGTGGTAACACCAGCTAGTCGCCCCAATGCAGGAAGTGATCAATACATTTGTAACAATACAACGGCAACCTTATCAGCGGGTAATATTAGCAATGCAGCTTCAGTAAGCTGGCGTGATATTAATAATACAAGTGCTTTAATCACATCATCATCAACTGCAACTACTACCGTAACTAATTTGCAAGTAGGTAGCAATTATGCGTTTGAATTCACTTTGAATGGTTTGGGCACATGCCCAGCTACAAAAGATACGGTAGCATTATTTGTTCGCCCATTGGTAACACAAGCTAGCATTCAGGGGCCAGATACGGTATTGATTTGCGGTTATGTAAGAGGTAATGGATTGGCAACATATA